>CAYHUT010000068.1:0-5846 GCA_964359835.1 Candidatus Woesearchaeota archaeon | reverse complement strand
CACCTTTTCAAACCATGCACTTTAGTGCATGGTTGGTGTGTTCTTTTGTGATTTAGAAAAATATTTTTATAACAATTCCTATTGCAATTAATGAATAGTTTAGAATCATGAACCATGATGTTGCCCAGGAAATTCCGTCAATACAAAAATCGGATATCGGATATAAAAATCTAGTTGGGAAGAATTCTTTTTTATGTGTTGGAATATCCACTAAAATATGGAAGGTCCATGGTAGCATTAAAACTGCGTAAGGCTTTGCGAATATGTAAAGGATTATTGCTAGGATAATTACTGTAACAAAACTGTGTGTGATATTGTAAACAAAGTGAGTATATTTTGGAATTTGTTTTTCCATTTCTTGAGGATGCTTCCATTTTTTGAATGTTTTAAATTTGAATTTAGCAAAAATTTGAATTGTTGTTGGTGAGAATGGAATTAAATCGGGTAACACTCCGAATAATATTATTAAAAAGATATTTCCAAAACTAGAGAATAACAACCAACTCCACAATGCGTGTGCGAATATGTCCATCTTATTTCTTAAACATTTTCATTAATAAAGGTATTGATTCAATTCTTTTAAAATATGTTTTATTCTTGCTAAATATTTAAAAGGCTTTTAATGAAATGATTTTTTATGTGCTTTGAAAAATATTTGTATTTTAAAGAATGTTCTGGCAAAAATGGCAAGCCAATTATGATTTGTAAAATAAGAACAATGAAATTAGATGCTGATAAAAACTTAGAAAGTGTCTTATCTAATGGGCGAAATGGCCATGGAAAATATTTAAATGATTCTAGAATTACTGAAGTAGGTGGTGTTTTAAGGAAATATTGGATTGATGAACTCCCTCAATTATATAATCTTTTCAAGGGGGATATTAAATTGGTTGGAGTAAGGCCAATGGCATTTTCTGAGTGGGATAAATATCCTTCAGATATTAAAGAGAACGCGCTTAAACAAAAACCAGGATTAATGGGATTTCAATATTCTTATTCTAGTATTGGATGTTTTGATGATTATTTGATGTATTTAAGAAAATATTTGAATGAATTTAATACAGATTCTAAAACTGATTTAAAATACTTTTCTAAGGTTGTTTGCAATATTGTTTTTAATGGTGTTAGGAGTTGTTGAGATTTAGTTAGTTTTAAATACATTTCTTCTGTATTTTTATTATGGAAAATACTGTTGAATTACTACATCAAATTGGTAAATTAAAAGATTTGAAAAGAACAGGTTGGGTTTTAAGAAAAGTTCCAAATTCAGAGTCAGTTGCAGACCATAGTTTTAGGGTATCTGTTATGGCGCTTTTGCTTTCTGAAAAATTTAAATTAGATGTAAATAAATGCGTGCAGATGGCTTTGATTCATGATATTGCCGAGGCTGTTATTGGGGATATTACAATTCATGATAAAATAACTAATAAAGAGAAACATAAATTAGAAGATAGAGCAATGAAATCTCTATTTGTTAAAAATAGGGATATATTGGGTTTATGGAATGAATATGAAGAAAGAAAAACTCCTGAAGCAAAATTTGTTTATCAAATAGACAAGCTCGAAACATTATTGCAGGCTTTTGAATATTCACGTAAATACAAAAAACTTGATTTATCTGAATTTTGGGAAAATTTTGGAAAAAAAATAAAAGATCCTGAATTAACTAAGATTGTTAAAATGCTGAAGAAAGAATAATAAAAAATTTACTTTTTATACATCTTTACTAATAAAGGTATTGCAAAGATTATTGCTAAAGTAGCATACCAATACCAAGCAACACTCAAAACAAGATTTCTAAATCCTGTCCATGCTGTTATTAAAAATAACGTGCAGAAAAACACACATAGTTTTAAACAAGACATATCGTACCATTTTGCTTTTTTCATAAATCTTTCCATAAATTTACACATTGTTTTCACGCTCCTTTTTTATTTTTTACCTCTGCGATATCCTATTGGATATTTTTCTATTTCATCACCTAGCGCCATAGCATCTACAGATTTATGAGGAGTATAATTTTCTTTTCCTTTGTGCATTCTTGGAAGTCCGATTGGATGATGTGATACTTCTTCATCAACTGCATCGTAATAGCAATCTACACAAACAATTTTATCGCCTAATCTATCTTTTTAATACATAACTAATGGATTCTCACATATGGGACATTTCTCAGGTGGAAATCTTTTTGCAAATTCTTCATCAGTCATCTTTGCCAAATCACTCATTTTCATCGCCATCTTTTTTCACGCTCCTTTTTTCTGATTTTAATTAAAATTACTCGCGCATAGCTAGTTTGATGTCAACTTCTTTGACGGTTTTACGTCCAGCGTGATTTGCAATTCTAATTGCTTTTTGACCAAGTCTTTCGCCGTAATCTTCTAGAACTTCTTTCATTGCGGATTTTGCGTCTTCTGAAACTCTTGGAGCACCTGCTTTCTTAAGTAGTTTCTCCATTGCGGCTAAAGGTATAATTTTTTGTTCTGCCATTTTACACTCCGTTAGGTTAAATAAGACTATATTAAGCTTGAATATAAGGTTTTTGGTTTATTTTCTGGTATTTTTGGTAAATAACTTGGTTGTTTTAGCCAGTAGAGAAATAAGCAGTATAACAGCGATTATAACTAGAATAAAGGCTAGTATTGTTGAGAATAGAAGGAATATGGCTATTAAAATTAAGGGTGTCAAAATTGAAATCCAGAGCCTTTTAGATAGGGACATTCTAACATTTAGATTAAGAAATATCAAAACAGCAATAACTAATCCAACATAAAATAGGATTTTTAGCAACAAGCTCATGGAGAAGCTATATAAAGACCGGATTATAAAGTTTTCTATGTTAACAGATCAAGAAATTTTAGATGCACGACAATTACTACAAGATGCTGTTAATCCTTTATATTTTTTTGATGATGATACTGATGGTTTAAACTCTTTTTTAGTATTAAGAAAAAAGTTTGGAAGAGGCATTGGAATTCCAATTAAAACTTCACCTGAACTAGATGTTAGCTATGCTTCAAAGGTAGATGAGATTCAACCAGATTTAGTTGTTATATTAGATAAACCTTTAGTTGCTAAAGAATTTTTTGAAAGAGTAAAAGTTCCAATTATGTGGGTGGATCATCATCCCATTATTGCTGTGAAAAATATTCATTATTTTAATCCAAGAGTTCATGATGAAAAAGATGCAAGACCAACAACTTACCAATGTTATTTAATTGCTGGTGAGGAAAGCTGGGAATCTTTATTGGGTTGCATCGGTGATTGGTATTTGCCTGATTTTTACAATGATTTTTTAAAGAAATACCCTGATTTATTAAAACCTGCTACAGATGTAGGTGAGGTTATTTATGGGACAAGATTTGGAGAACTAACAAGAATTTTCATGTTTTTATTAAAAGGAAAACCTGATGAGATAAGAAAAAATATTTCTACTTTATTAAAAATCCAAACTCCTTATGAGATTCTAGATGAAGCAACTCCTGCTGGAAAATATTTAGCAAAAAGAATTGAAAAACCAATGAAGGAGTATAAAGAGCTTTTAGACAAAGCTATTAAAGAAGCAACTGATGAAAATCTTTTGGTTTATATTTATCCGGGTTCAAAAAATAGTTATACTGGAGAATTAGCAAATGAATTATTTTATAGATTTCCAAAAAAATTAATTATTGTTGGCCGTGAAAAAAATGGCGAGATTAAAATGAGCTTGAGAAGTAATCTTTTGAAATTGCCTACAATAATTGAAAAAGCTTTGGTTGGTATAAAAGGTTATGGCGGCGGTCATGATCAGGCTTCAGGCGGCTGTGTTTCTCAAGAGGATTTTGAAAGATTCATAAAGAATATAAAGGACGAAATCACTAATAAAATATGATTAAAAGAGGATGGTTGTTATTTATTTTGTTGATTATTGGTGCAGGAATAATTATAATACCTGATGTTTATTCTCAGTCTTTAAATGATTTCAATGATTATTCAAGCTTGAAAATAGGAATAACTGTAAATAATTCTTTTTATGTAACAACTGCTAATTCTCAGATTGATTTTATTTCCGCGAATTTAAGTTTTTTTCCAAAAACAGAGGATGCGCAGAAAGTTGAATCATTAAATATAGATTCTATTCCTTTGAGCAGTATAAAATCTTATGACAAAACAAATATTCCTTTTTATTGGCAGAATCCGACTTCTCTTAATTATTATTTGGCTGTTGATTCAGTTGTTTCTATTACAAATGCAATTATTCCCATTGATAGAAAAATAATTTTTCCAATTACTAAAATAGATAATCAATTTACTAAGCCTACTGAAAAAATTGATGTTAATGAAGATATAAGAAATAAAGCGCAAGAACTAGCGGCTGGGGAGGATGATTTATTTGTTTTAAGTTTCAAAGTTGCGGAATGGGTTGAGACAAATGTAAAATATGATTTGACTTCTCTCACTTCTGAAGCTGTTCAAAAATCTAGTTGGGTCATGGCAAGCAGAGAGGGAGTTTGTGATGAATTAACTAATTTATTTATTTCAATGATGAGGTCCTTGGGAATACCTACACGTTATATTTCAGGGCTTGCGTATTCAAATATTAAACATGCTTGGGGTCCGCATGCTTGGGCTGAGGTTTATTTTCCTGATAAAGGATGGATTCCATTTGATGTAACCTACAGGCAATTTGGCTGGGTAGATCCTTCGCATGTTAAATTAAAAACTTCCCTTGACTCTGGAGAATCATCAATTAAATATTTATGGAAGGGAAATGGTCTTGATATTAAAGTAAATAAAATTAATGTAAATGCTAATTTAGTTGAGCTTGGTGAAAAATTAAAAAATGGTCCTGTTATTTTAAAGGCAAGAGCTCTTGCAAATAATGTTGGTCCTGGAAGTTATGTTCCTATTGAGGTTTCTGTTGAGAATACCCAGCAATTTTACGTTCCTGAAACTATTTCAGTTGTTAAGGCTCCTGAACTAGAAGGTAGCAATATAAAAGCTGTTTTATTAAAACCTGGCGAGGTTAAAAAATTATATTGGGTTATGAAAATACCCACTGATTTAGATCCTTCTTATGTTTATACAACTACTTTTGAAGCAGAGGATTCTTTTCATGAAGCTGTTTCTACTAATATCAGTTATAATTTTAATGGAGATATTTATAGTAAAGAAGGTGCGATGAAATTTGCTGAAGTTGTTGATAATAAAATTTATTCTAAAGATTTGGAGCTAAAATGTGACCATCCAAGTTATGCTTATTCTTACGAGGATTTTTTAATTAAATGTACTGTTAGCAATAAAGGAAATGTTCCACTAGATAATTTACGTATTTGTTTGGCTCAGGATTGCAAAGTTACGCGCTTGGGAATATCTGAGGAGAGTTATCCTTCTTTTGTTTTAAAAGGTTTACAACAAGGAAGAACTAATGTTGAGGTTCTTGCTTCGAATTCCGAGATTTCTGCTTCTTATCGTGTTAGTTTTAATATTCTTGAGAATCCTGATTTGACTATTGAACAATTTAGTTATTCACCTGCTGTTGTTTATGGCTCTGATTTAGAGATTGATGCACTTTTTGTTGTTAAAGCGCCTGTTAATGATTTGAAATTATATGTTGATGATTATCACATTGCAACTATTTCAACTCTTGACAGTTCTAAAAGAGCTTCAATAAAAATGAGTTCAACTAATCTTAAAAGATTTGACAGCTTTAATCTGAAGATGACATTTAAAGATAAAAATAGCCGTGATTATACAATTAATAAAACTTATACACTTACTATTACAAATGTTCCTTGGTATGTTAAACTGTTTAGATGGCTGGCGGGTTAGTCACGTAAATCGCCTTCACCATAGAAATCGGTATC
>CAYHUT010000067.1:0-5870 GCA_964359835.1 Candidatus Woesearchaeota archaeon | reverse complement strand
TTGGCAAACACCGTCATGTGGGCGTACATGGTTTATTCTTTGGTTGATATGATATTTGAAGATACTAAAACTGAGAGCATAAAGATTGAATGTAAACCTTGGATACAGCCAACTGTTCCAAGCGCAAGTAATACCTGCGAACAATGCAATCCTGATTATATGGCTGGAAAACAAGATGGCTATGTTGACAAGAATCAAAATCCATTAAGTGCAAAGGCTTTCAAAACATGTTCAGAATATAAATGCAAAGCTTTGGGTGCAACATGCAAATTATTAAATGTTGGAACTGGAAATGAGACTTGCGTTTCAATAAGTCCTTATGATGTTACAAGTCCAGTTATCAAACCTTGGATTGATGGTTTTACTGAAGAATATAAATCTGTAAGTGAAATGGGTGGTGGAATGAAATTAAATACACTTATACCTATAAATAATAATATTAGAATTGCAATTAAAACAGATGAACCTTCTCAATGTAAGATGAGCTGGAATCATTCTAAAAAATATAATGATATGGAACCATTTTATTTTGGAACACAAAATTATGTTTATTTCCACATGCAAACAATCTGGGTGCCAAATTCAGGAAATAGCACTGAGCAAGCAATAAATTTAGCAAAAGGCGGCGGAGATTATAAGATGTATGTAAGATGTCAGGATGGTGCGGGAAATGCAAATGAAAAAGATTATGCTATTCAATTTAAAATAGGGCCAGAAAAAGATATTACCGCCCCAAGAATTGAAACTGCAAGCATACCTCAAGAAACATTCTTGCGTTATGGAACAAATAAAAGCGATGTTACTTTGTATATCAATGAACCAAGCACATGCAAATGGAGTTTGTTAGATCAGGAATTTGTCAAGATGTCTGATAAAAATAAATGCGGGACTGGAAAAGTAACTTCTTTTGGAAATTATGATTGTAGTTTTACTGGAAGCGGTGGAGCAAATGCTGGACCTGCTGTTGATGGGTTAAGAGCAAATGCTGGTGAAACAAAATATGCTTATTTCAGATGCATGGATGCAAATAAAAATGTAAATAAAGAAAGTTACAGAATTGCTTTCAAAGGTTCAGATTCATTAAATATTTCATATATTAAACCCGAATCAGGAAGTGAGATTGTTGCAGCAGGCTCGGTAAATATAACTCTTGAAGTTAATACTTTTAGGGGTGCACAAGGAGATGGAACATCAAGCTGTAAATATGTTGATAATCAACCAACTGCTTATCATAATATTAATATGATGGCTGCTGAATTTTTACAAACAAATACCTCAATCCATAGCCTTCTATTAACAGATAGACCTTCGGGAACTTATAGGTTTGATGTAGGTTGTGTTGATATTGCGGGCAATATTGCTTATGCAAATACAACATTTAAGATTTACAAGGATGATATTTCTCCTCAGATTGTAAGAGTCTACAAAGATACGAGTACAACTCCTGCTATTTTAAGAATTGATGTTAATGAAAGATCTTCATGTTTATATTCAACTGATTTTGGGCAAGCGCCTAGTACCGCAATGATACAAGACGATGTCGAAGGAATGAAGTTTAGTGTCCAGGCGGATAAAACAAATTATTATGTGCAATGCGAGGATGGATTTGGAAATAAAATGCCCATTGGAACAATTATTTTATTAGATACTCCAATGGGTGAAGGATCTTCATATGAAACAGCACTTTCTGAAGAAACTTTTTAGGCTGAAAAATGAAAACTATTTTTAAAAGAAATAAAAAATCTCAACTTTTAGCACAACCATTTACTTATATTTTTATGTTAGTTGTAATTGCAATGATTGTCGGTTTTGGATTTTATCTTATTTGGAAGACTGATGCTTTTGCAAAAAAAGTCGATATTATCAAATTTCAAAATGATTTTTCTAAAAAAATTCAGGAGATTAATTTGTTAAGCCCCGGTTCTGGGGAATTATATGAATCGAATATTCCTGCGGTGATAAAAGCAATTTGTTTTATAGATTTAACTACCGGTAGTAACTTAAAAATTGATTTTGCGGATATAAAACAGGATGTTGATTTAGATTTAATGGCTTCTAAGAAAGAAAATAATGTTTATTTCCAGATGGATGCAACTGCACAAGAAAAAATAACACCTCTTAAAATTTCTAAGTTAAAACCCTCACAAAATCCATTATGCTTTACAATTACTAACGGGAATTTAAAAGTTGGTTTAGAGAATAAAGGAAAGTATGTTGAAGTTTCTAAGGCATAAGTCGAATAGTATATAAAGAAGTTTTATTAGTTTCTTTTATGATAAAAACAAAAGTTTTTAGCATGCCGAAAATCCACAGATTTTCCAGCATGATTAAAAAGAGGTTTTCAGGCAAAAGAGCACAGGGAGAACAATTTAATTGGATTTTTGTTATAATCGCTGGCGCAGTTATTCTTGCTTTTTTTGGCGTTTTTACAATGAAATATATTCAGTTGCAACAATTGCAGCAAAATATTGATATTGGAAGAAATTTTAAACAGAGTATTGACATCCTGCAAAATTCGCCGATTGTTGGCAAAGAACGAGGTGTTAGTATAGATGATAATTCTAAGGCTGATGAAGGTGCTTTTAGAATTGGTGTTGTTGCAGAGATGGAGTATTATTGTGATGTTGCAAGTCATGCTCAAATATCTTTTAATGGTGAGGACAGATATCCAATAGCTTTGGAAAAAGAGATTTTATTTGGGCCGTCAAAGATGAAAATTAATTCACTTGATTTGTGGGTTTTGCCTTACTATTTTCCTTTTTTTGTAACTAATGTTGTTTATTTATCTGATCCAAGAGCGGATTATTTTTTTGTTTACGATTCTGGAAAAAATGAAGAGATTGTGAAAAATATGTATACTCCAAGTAACTTAAATGTTGAGAAGGTAAGTGTGAGTAGCAAATTAAAAGCAGATTCTGGAACTGTTGGAAGATTTGTATTTTTCACAGCTGATGAAAAAAGTGCAACATCAAGAATTAAAGATTTAGCAAAAATGTATGATGAAGTTGATGTTAAACATGTAAAGATTAATGCGCAGGATGAAGAGATTGGAACTGTTACCTTTTTTGATAATATGGCGAAATCAACGGGGAAAGTTAATTTTTATGGAAGACCTTTGATGTGGGGCGCGATTTTTTCTTCTGATTCTGAAACTTATAATTGCGCTGCAAATAAAACTATAAAAAGAATTCCAGGAATTTCAGATATTTATTCGACAAAAGCAAATTTGCTTGCAAAAACGGAACCTTCGGAATGTTCGGTATTTTATTCAGCATTTAGAACAACTCTTAATGGATATGGTGGAAAAACATTTACAAAAGATGGATACAAGCAAAGATTTTCAATTGATTTACAGGATAATGATTTAGCAGGGAAAGGGTGCCAGTATGTTTATTGATAATAAAATGGGAAATAAAAAATCTGAACTTCAGATAATGGAGACTATTATGGTAGTTATTATTATAGTTGTTATGATATTGATAGGAATGGTTTTTTTCTATAAGTATATGGTGGCAGGTATTGATAATGGGATGAAGGATTATCAGAAAAAAGTTTTTGACAATTCGATTTATACTTTCCCGCAACAGGCGGAGGTTTCTTGTTCCAAGGCTGGTGTGAAAGAAAGCTGTTTGGATTCTTACAAGATGATTGGATTTTCCGATGCAGTTTTAGGGAAAAAAAGTTTCTATGAGGGTATTTACGGTTATAAGAATATAACATTAGAGATTGTTTATCCCCCACAAAGCAAAGGATTATGCAAAAATGATAAAATAATAGATTGTTCGACTTATACGTTATATCTTAATATGCCTGCGGAAGTTAAAGGCAAAAGAGTAAAAACAACACCTGTTTCCGTTTATTTAACAGATAAGAAAGAATATGCAATTGGTTTATTGACAATAACAGGATATAATGTGGGTGTATGATAATGGCTAAAAAATCACAGACGGAAATGATTGGATTAGTTATTCTTGTTGTTTTGATAGTTATGGGTTTAGTATTTTACTTAAAATTTGCAATTTTCGATGTAAAACCGAAAGTTGATACGAGTTTAGACCAGCAAAGAGCTATTTTTATTGCAGGAGCAATGGCTAAGGTTTATTTGTACGAAAATGTTAGTTTGCAAAATGCTGTTGCGATGTGCGATTCTGGAGTAATTGATTCTTGTGATAAAATAAAAGAGTTTGTGCCTAAGATTGTAAAGGTTTCATTAGGCGGGGAATATGAGGTTGCAGTAACTGACAAGGATCAGAAAGGATTTTCATTTAATGCTTCTTCCAAGGGAAAACAGGTTCTTGCTGTTGGTGAATGTAGATTTGGAACAGCTGGGAGTTACCCATTCAAATTAGATATAACTAATAAGGAATATAGTTTGACGTATAAACTATGTTAATTGGATAATCTTTTATAGTTTTTTATTAATTAAACTTGCATGAAATGTAGCATTATAATATTAAATTGGAATACTAAAGAACTTTTAGAGAGGTGCTTGAAAAACTTGTATAAATTTACTAATAAAGAAGATTTTGAATTAATAATTGTTGATAATGGTTCTAATGACGGATCTGTTGATTTTATTAAAACTATTGAATGCAAGAAGATTTTCAATCTTGAAAATATTGGTTTTGCTGCAGGAGCTAATCAAGGAATTAAGGCTACTGAACCATCGAATGATATTCTCTTATTAAATAGCGATGCAATTGTGCAAGAGAATTGGTTAAATGAACTTTACAAAACCCTTGAAACTAATAAAGAAAATGGTTGCGGACTTGTTGGTTCTTTAGGGAATAATGGAAATCACCAATTCAAAGGACAATTTAATGAGGATAGCGCTGTTTTTAACTTGTATTTTTATTGTGTTTTAATTTCAAGACCAATTATTAATTCAGTTGGTTTATTGGATGAAAGGTTTAAAGTTGGGAATTTTGAAGATATTGATTATTGTGTTCGTGCTAAATTAATTGGGGGAATTTGCTTTGTATCTTCAAAGAGTTTGGTGCTGCATGAGCCTCATCAAAGCTTTAAGAAGAATAATGTTGATGATTTTAAGGTTTTTCAGAAGAATGCAAAGATTTTTGAAGATAAATGGAAATGGTTTTTTAATAATATAGATGATATTCGAAGGGGGTTAAAATTATAATGGAATATCCAAAGATTTTAGTTGGTGCGCCTGTTTGCGGGCATTATGAGTTTTGCATTGATAGATATTTGGATGTCTTGAAGAATATAGATTATCCTAATTATGAAGTTTTGCTTGTTGATAATACAGATAATCCTGCTTTTTTTGAAAAGTTGAAAGAGCTTGTTAAAGATACTAAGATAAATGTGATTAGAGCAGGACATGAAGAATCCTCTATTAAAATGAAGATGATTATTGGCAGAAATTTATTGAGGGAAAAAGCGTTGAAAGAGGGTTTTGATTATTTTTTCAATCTTGATCAGGATGTTATACCCCCCTTAGATGTTTTGAAAAGGCTTGTTTCACATAAATTAGATATTGTTACGGGGATTTATCATAGTGATGTTGTTATTAATGGTAAAGTTGAAGCCATGCCTGTTGTTTATGATTATTTTTCGGAGGATGAAATTAAAAGAATGAAGATGATGTCTAAGGATGAACTGAAGACATTTAGTCTTGATGTTTACAAAGCCCTTGAGAATAATGGATGGAACCTTAATGAGGTGTATAAACAACTTTCGAATAAAGAGATTGAGGGTAAAAATTTAATTGAGATTAAGATGTGCGGCACTGGATGTATTTTTATTTCAAGAAAAGCAATGGAACAAATTCCTTTTAGATATAATCACAAACAGGCATTTGACGACGTTGTATTTTGCAAGGAAGCTATCCTAAAGGGGTTTAAGGTTTA
>CAYHUT010000066.1:0-5907 GCA_964359835.1 Candidatus Woesearchaeota archaeon | reverse complement strand
GTAAATGAAGAAATTAATTTTGTGATGTTTTGGTTTTACGTAAATTCCTAGTTTTTTATTTAAGAATTTTGGAAATGGCAATGTGCTTAGAATAAGATTTTTATCATTTAATTTTTCAATTGTTTGCTTTAAATATTCGTAATTTTCTGGCTTTTTGAATAAGAGTTTTAAACCATATAAAAATAATAAATAATTCTTGTATTCAACATTCGGGATTGGCGGCTCTAAATCGATTTTGATGTTTTTTTCTTTTATTTTTAAAAGCTTGTTTATTTCTGTTTTTTTAGTGTAGCCTGAGAACCAATAACCTTCTTTTTTAGATAGTGTTGGCCAGTAGAATGTTTTAATATTTTTGTTTTTTATTTTTGATTTGTATTTATTATATTCTTTTTCTGTTTCAGCAGCTATGCCTAACTCAGTTTTAAAATTTAATTTGTTAATAATTTCCCAATTAGCTTTCTTCGGGAATTCGCACCAGAATAAGACTGTGTTAAACATGAAAGAATAAGGTTAAAGAAGTTAATAAAATTAACCCATTGCTCTTCTTACGTCAATTACTTCTACGCCGCCGACGCCTTCAAGATTTCTTAATACATCTTCAACAGGATCTGTACCGCCTTTTTTCTCATCATAAACAAATATAACTTGAATTGCGTTTAATCCAAAAGCAACTGGAACAATTGATTGTTTGTAGCTTTCTTCATCTTCACGACCTGTGAATTTCTTTAAATGTTTCATAACTTCTATGTTTAGAGAATTAATATCTACATCAACTGATTCGGGCATTACCCTGATTGTTACAACTACATTAGCCATTTGCTAAAAAACCTCTGGTTTTTGGTATGCTGAAAATTTTATTTTCATCATGTTAATTTGGACCTGTAAAGCCACATACTGGGCATTTGTATTTAACAACGACTTTTCTGCAATGGGGGCACCTTATAATCTCTACTTTTCCACAAGCCGGGCACTTGAATTTCACTGTTCCTGCTTGGTTTGTTACCCTAATATTGCATGATGTGCATATAATTTCTTTTGCTACCATAAGGTAAAGTGGATAGTAAATATTTATAAAGTTATCTTTTCTGGATAATATATAGGAAAGAGGGTACTATGACTAGAATAC
Source organism: Candidatus Woesearchaeota archaeon (assembly GCA_964359835.1). Taxonomy (GTDB): domain Archaea; phylum Nanobdellota; class Nanobdellia; order SCGC-AAA011-G17; family GW2011-AR18; genus CAYHUT01. The sequence goes on along the minus strand of CAYHUT010000066.1, from coordinate 4,781 downwards.
TATATGGGCTTTGCAGTGTGGGAATAGGGCATGCTGTTAGAAGCAAATTGATTCTAGAGCATTTATTTAAAAAACATGATGTCTTGATTGTTGCAAGTGGCAAGGCGTATAACTATCTAGAAAAGTTTTTCCCAAAGAACATCCTGAACATTGAAGGTTTTGAACTAGTTTTTAATGATAATTCAATTGAAAGTTTTGGAACTGTTCTTGTGAATCTTAAAAAAGTTTCTGGAAAGACGCTGGATAATATAAATAAGTGTAAAGAAAAGATGAATAGATTTAATCCTGATGTTGTTGTTTCAGATTGGGAGCCATTTACAAGCTTTTATGCGAAGAATAAGAATTTGCCTTTAATTAGCATTGACAATCAACATTATCTTGTTTTTGGAGATTTGCACTTTCCCAAAAGGTATTGGTTCCAGTACATGAAAGCAAGAGCAGTTTTACAAAGTTTAATGAGAAAATCAGATTATTATATTATATCTTTATTCCCTGGAAATAAGCTTAAACATAAGAATAATATTTATGCTGTGCCTCCGATTATTAGGAAGGATGTTTTGGGGAAAAGAGCTTATAAGAAAGATTATGTGCTAGTTTACCAGTCAACAAAGAGTTATGATAGATTGGTTGATATTTTAAAAAGTGTTAATCAAAAATTTATTATTTATGGTTTTGACAAAAATAAAAAGCAAGGAAATATAACTTTTAAAAAATTTAATACTGGCTATGGTTTTACAAGGGATTTAGCAAATGCTAAAGCTGTAATTGCTAACGGAGGCTTTACTTTAATTTCAGAAGCGCTTTATCTAAGAAAACCCCTACTTGTTATTCCAATAAGAAAACACTTTGAGCAGATAATTAATGCGTGCTATATTCAAGAGAATAAGTATGGGGAGTTTTATGAAGATTTAGATGAAAAAAGTTTAAGTCATTTTTTAATGAACCTCGAAAACTTTAAAATCCCGAGAAGAAAAGCAGATAATAAAAAGGTATTAAAATTAATTGATAAGATAATTGAAAGAGATGTTAATCTATGAGAATTGCATATTTTTCAGATACATTTTATCCTCAATTAAATGGGGTTGTTACTTCAATTTTAAATTCTTCTAAGATATTGGCTGAGCGCGGACACAAGATAAAGATATTCACAATAAAAACCAATATTAATAAATTGAAGCTACATAAAAATATTTCTGTTGTTAAATATACAAGCATTGATGCATTTAGATATCCGGGGTATGAGTTGGTTATTCCTCGCTCTTTACATTGTTTGAATGAGATAAAAAAATTTAAACCTGATGCAATTCATATCCATACCCCCACTTTACTTGGCTGGGAAGCTGTTGTGTGCGGTAGATTGTTAAATATTCCCACAATAGGCACATATCATACCTTAATTCCTGATTTTTTAAATCATTCACCTATACCTAAAATTGGAGAGCTTGTTATAATGAAAAAACTGGCTTGGAAATATACAAATAATTTTTATGAAAATTGCACAGCAGTAACAACACCCTCCGCAGCTATGAAAAGAGAATTAATAAAAAATGGTTTGAATAAAAAGGTAGAAGTGATTAGCAATGGCGTGAATTTGAAATTATTCTATCCAAGAAAAATAACTAATAAGAAATTTAGAATATTATATGTGGGGCGCATAAGTTATGAAAAGAATATAGATGTAGTTATAAAAGCTGTTGGGGAATTTGCTAAAAAGATTAAAGATTTTGAATTTTGGATTGTTGGCTCCGGCCCAGATGTTGAAAAACTTAAACATCTTGTTAAAAAATTAAAGATTGAGAAATATACAAGATTTATAGGGGGGATTGATAATTCTAAATTACCGGAAATTTATTCAAATCCAGGAGTTTTTGTGACAGGCTCTACAATTGAAACAGAAGGTATTGTTTTACTTGAAGCAATGGCCTGCGGGTTGCCAATAATCGGGGTAAATGCAAGAGCTATTCCTGATTTAATAAAAAATGAGGTAAATGGATTTATAGTTAATCCTGAAGATTACAAGAATATGAGCAGGGTAATTGATGTTATTTACTGCAACCCTGATTTAAGGAAAAAGATGGCTAAGGAAGCAATATCAACTGCAGGAAGATATAATGTTGAAAGGTGTGTTGAAAGGTTAGAAAAAGTGTATCACCTTTTGTTAAGGCATAGTGCGGGTAAATAATTTTAGTGCTTAAATTTGAAACCAAATCTTGATAAGGCACCTAATAAGAGATACCTAATAATCAATATCCTCCAAAAACTTACTTTTTTATCCCTAAAAAGAACTATGTTGCGGCCATCCTCGTTGACAAAATCCAAACTTTTTCCATAAGTATTTTTTAAAAAAACCATTTTTCCATTTTTTTTAACTCTTTTGAGCATATCTATATCCCAATAAAGCTCCTGCCTGAATTTATTTTTTACAAATAAATCTCTTTTCCCAAAGAAATGAGTAAACCCCATAAAGGTGTTGTGTCTTGAAGCAAGATCTTCAAAAAAATTATTTATAATATAAAAAGTCTTTAAGATAGAACTATTCCCTTTCGGCAGTGTTTTAGCTTTTCCCAGAATATACCCTTGGTTTATCGCATTAACAGCAGATTCTATATAATTAGGTGCTAGTGCTACATCTTGATGAACAAATAAAATTATATTTCCTTTGGCCAGCTCTAATCCATTATTTTGTTGATAAGCCACACCTCTTTTATTTGAAATTACTATTTTATCTGCGTATCTTTTAGCTATTTTTAGAGTATTGTCCTCGCTATCACCATCACTAACAATAATCTCATAATTTTTAATTGTTTGATTTTTTAATGCAGAGAGACACTCTTCTAAGAAAATTTCTCCATTAAATGTTGGTATTATTACTGATACAAGAACATCTTTTCTATCTTTTAGATTTATAATTTTTATTTTATGCATCTCTAAATAGTATTAAAAAGCCTTATAAACCTTTTTTAATCTGTATTCTCATGAACATTATATTTCAAGTAATTTATTTTTTAATTCCTGGGGCTTTTGCTAATATGGCTCCGGTTTTAGTTAAGAAATGGTTCAAGAAATTAGAATATCCAATTGACTGCAATAAAAAGATTTTTGGAGAGAGAATTCTCGGAGACCATAAAACTTTTCGAGGGTTGATATTTGGAATTTTAGCGGCAATTTTTGGAGTGTTTTTGCAGGTTTTACTTTATAACTTTTCATTTTTTAAAGATTTGAGTGTGATTAATTATCCAACTGTAAATATTGTATTATTGGGGTTCTTAATTGGATTTGGAATTTTACTGGGAGATGCAATTGGAAGTTTCTTTAAACGCAGATTTAAGATTCGACCTGGAAAGGAATTCATGCCTGTTGATCAACTAGATAGCCCTATTGTTATGTTTTTAATATTATTGCCATTTGGTTATTTTGATTTTAGATTTGTATTGATTGGTGTTATTTTTTGGGGCATTGGTCATATTTTAATAAATTACATTGGGTGGTATTTTAAGATTAAAAAGAATAAATTTTGAGGTGAAAATGATAAGTCATAAACAAATAAAAATTATTGATAATGTTCTTGGATGGTATGGTGCTTTTGCAGTTTTAACAGCTTATTTGCTTGTAAATTTTCAAATTTTACAACCAACAAGCATGATTTATTTGCTTTTGAATTTAACAGGCGCTATTGGAATACTTGTTATTTCTTATGTTGATAGGGCTTACCAACCGGCTGTTTTAAATTTAATCTGGGCTTTGATTGCATTGATAAATATTGCGAGAATATTTATATAAAAAAAGAAAAAAGTAGATTTTTTTTATACACTGAAAAATGCATAGCATTTTTGGCGTATCAAAAGCTGCGCTTTTTATATATCTACTATTCCGCCTTCTGTTACCATGAAGATCGCTTCAGCTTCAGGTAATTGCGGAGCATCTACCATCTTTGCAACTCTTGAACCTTTCTTGCCTTTTCTTAGGTAAACTCTGTAAGTTGAATTGTGGGCAACAATATGGCCTCCAATTGCACAAGTTGGATCACCGAAAAAGACATCTGGTCTTGACATTACTTGATTTGTAATGTAAACACAAAGATTGTATGTATTTGCAAGTTTTAATAACTGATGCATGTGCTTATTGATTTTTTGTTGCCTATCTGCAAGTTGTCCTCTGCCTGCGAAATCAGCCCTAAAATGAGACATTAAAGAGTCGACAATTACTAACCTAATTGGCAAGCCATCATTTTTTATTAGCTCTTCAATTTTTTCAGCAAGTAAAACTTGATGATCTGAATTAAAGCATCTTGCAACTTTAATTTTCTTTAAAACTTCATTAACATCCATACCGCGTTTTTCAGCCAATTGTTTGATTCTTTCTGGCCTGAATGTTGATTCGGAATCTAACCAAACAACCATGCCATCGGCTCCGCCTTCTTCTTTAGACAATAGAGCATTAACAGCTATTTGATGGGCTAATGATGATTTTCCAGAACCAAATTCACCATAAAATTCAGTTATAGCTCCTGATTCTAAACCACCACCAAATAAAGAATCTAATGCTTTAGAGCTTGTTGTTATTTTAGTAACATTCTCCCTTTTCTTCATTATATCTTCGCCAGATTCAAAGCCCATACTCATTGCTTTTCTTGCTGCCTGAATTACTTTTCTTGCAGAGGCTTCTGTGAAACCTGCTGCTTCAACAAGTTCTCCTGGGCTGGCTACTGCCAGACTTAGCATGGTATCATAACTTGAATCTCTTAATTTTTCAGCTGTTGCTGCACCTACACCTGGTAAGTC
>CAYHUT010000065.1:0-5969 GCA_964359835.1 Candidatus Woesearchaeota archaeon | reverse complement strand
TCCTTCGTATATTTTTTTCCATCTTGGATTATCTTTGTATTTTGCATAACACCAAGTGTATGTTTCTACTAAAAAATCACTTGTTGGAATATTTTCAGTGGGATAGACTAATGCTTTTAATGTACTGTGATGTGCGGGGATAAAAGCAGGCAAGGGTTTTCTTGCTCCTTGACTAACTTTAATAGTTACTTCTTCTTTTCTATAAGTATATTGTGCCATAGGGAGCTGTTAATTGGTTTCATTTAAATTGATTATTATTGTTTAGAATATAGTTGAAGACGAAATCTTTATAAATGACTCAAATTCTCTTTCATACATGGGAGAAATAAGACAAGCATCTGCAAATAGCTTAAGACCCGGCAGTTATGTTATTTTTTCAGGCCAAGCATGCGCTGTAAGAAATATAGACACCAGCAAGACTGGAAAACATGGTTCTATGAAATGCCGTATTGAAGCAATAGGACTTATTGATAATGTAAAAAGAATTGAAATTTATAATGGTCAAGATAATGTTGAAATTCCTATTATTGAAAAAAAAGTTGCACAGGTTTTGTCAATTGCCAATAATGTGGCAACTGTAATGGACAATGAAAATTATGAAACATTTGAACTTGAAATACCTGAAGAGCTTAATGGTAAAATCAAAGAGGGCGGACAGGTAAGTTATTGGATTATTATGGATAAAAAAATTATGAAGGAAGGACGATAATTATGGTAAGATTCCCAGAAGCAACTAAAAGAATTTTCGGAAATGTTTTTGTATGCAGAAAATGCAAGTCAAGAAGAAAAGCAGATAATGCTAAAGTATTAAAAAAAGAGGTTGTCTGTAGAAAGTGCGGGAGCACTGCTTTGAGGCCAATTAAGAAGACAACTGCTAAGGCATAAACATGAATTATGATTTACTGTTTGCAGTAATCTTTTATTTATTTTTATATTCTTTATTTGTAATATACAGAAAGAAGTTTGAAGTTCAGGGCAAGTTTTTTATTTTATATAAGACTAAATGGGGACTTAAATTAATGGACAGGTTTTCTGTTCATAAGAAGACTCTTAGTTTCTTAGGATTTTTTTCTGTTTTATTTGGTTTTTTAGGAATGGGTTTAATTTTTTATATTTTAGTTAAAGGAACTTATTCAATGTTATTTGTTTCTGCTGCTGCGCCTGTTTTATCTCCTGTTTTGCCAGGAGTTGCTATTGCAGGTTTGCCTATTTTATCTTTTTGGTATTGGATTATTGCAATACTCTTAATTGCTACTATCCACGAATTTTTCCATGGTGTTTATGCACGCAAGATTGGCGTTAAAATAAAATCATCTGGCTTTGCTTTTTTAGGCCCGTTACTTGCTGCTTTTGTTGAACCTGATGAAAAGCAATTAGCAAAGAAAAAGCCATATCAACAATTATTAGTTTTATCTGCTGGTCCATTTTCAAATATTTTATTTGCCGGAGTCATTTTATTAATAATGCTTTTTGCTATTAATCCTGTTTCAAATTATTTAATTGAAGAAAAAGGTTTAGTAATTGTTGGAATGAATGCCAATATGCCTATTAATTCAAGTGGTTTAAAAATTGGAATGACTATTGACAAGATTGGTGATTATAATGTTACAGATAGAGTTAATTTTGTTTCTGCAATTGACAAATATAAAGCAGGAGATAAGGTTTTTGTTCGCGCTAATTCGAGTTTTTATGAAGTTCAAATGGGCAAGAATCCAACGACTGGAAAAACAATGATTGGTTTGTTTGTTTCTCCTGTTTCAGTTGGATTAAAAGATCAATATAAATTTGAATTTTTTAATTTCTACCCTGTTTATGGCTGGTTTATTGAGCTAATGTTTTGGCTGTTTACAATTTCTCTTGGTGTTGGATTGTTTAATTTGTTGCCTCTTGGACCTGTTGATGGCGGTAGAATGTTTTACATTGGAATGTTTGCTTTCTTTAAAAATGAGAAGATAGCTAAGAAATTATATTTAATTGCAACTGTTCTTTGCTTGTTGCTTATTGTTATTAATTTATTACCTTTTATTATACAATTCTTTGAATGGATTGTTGGATTGATATTCTGAGGTAAAATTATTTTTTAAATTTCTTTAATAAACCAGCTAATGCAAAGAATTCTCTACGTGTTAGATTTGCTTTTCCGATAATGTTCTTGAAAGTCTTTTTTTGAGTTTCTTTTTTGTATTCTGTCGTGAAGTTTAGGGTGTTTAATGTTTCATCAAATAATTTCATTAAAACTTCTTTTTCTTTGTTTGTTGCGAATTTAATATGAGAAGCTACGTGCTCTTTTTCTGTTTTGAAGATTTCGTAAGCTATTATTGCAACTGCATGCGAGATATTTAGAACTGGATATTTTTTATTAGCGGGAATTGTTATTGTGTAATTTGCCTGTTTGATTTCTTCGTTAGTTAATCCCTGCTCTTCTGAGCCGAATAAAAAACATGTGTTTTTATCTTTTAATGGAAATATTTTTTCCGGTGTTAATGGTGAACGTGGGAGATTGAAGTCTGTGCCTAATCTTGAAGTTGTTGCTATAATTGTATTTGCTTTTATTTGTTTTATTGATTTTATTATTTTTGCTGATTCTAGAACATCTTGAGCGTGTTTTGCTCGGTTTCTTGCTTCCTGATCTAATGGATTGCATTCTGGATTGATAAGGTATAATTCTTTTATATTGAAGTTTTTTAGGATTCTTGCAATTGCTCCTAAATTGCCTGGATTTTGGATTCTTGAGATTGCTATTGAAACCATAAGGTTTTTAATTAGGCTTAGTATTTTAATGTTATGCTAGTTGATGTACACTGTCATTTGAATCATGAATTGTTCAAGAAGGATTTGGATGCAGTTATTAAAAGGTCTGTTGATAAGGGTGTTAAGGCAATAGTTTGTTCTGGTGTTAATCACCCCACTAATGTTGAGATTCTTAAGATTGCTGCTAAATATGATGTTGTTAAATGCACTGCTGGTTTGTATCCAATTGACTTGCTTGGTTTAGGCCCTGATGAATCGGGAATAACAAGGCAGACAACACCAATTGATTTGGATGATGAATTTGAATTTATTAAGAAAAATAAATTTGTGGGCATAGGTGAATGCGGTTTAGATTATCACTGGTCTAAAAAGGAAGAGGAACATAAAAAACAACGTGAGAATTTCTTCAAGATTATTTCTTTTGCTGAAAAATTGAAAAAACCGATTGTAATTCATTCGCGAAAAGCTGAAGCTGATGTTATTTCTATGCTTGAATCTTCGTCATTGAAAAAAGTTATTTTACATTGCTTTGAAGGACGAAAACATTTAATTGAAAAAGCAATTGATAAAGGTTATTCATTTTCTATTCCTTGCAATATTATTAAATTACAGCATTTTCAAGCTGTTGTTGAACGCGCGCCGATGCAGCAGCTTTTGACTGAGACTGATTCACCTTGGTTAGGACCTGTTGCGGGAGAAAGAAACGAGCCATTTAATGTTCTTGGAACTGTGCAGAAAATAAGTGAGATTAAGAAGATTACTGCTGAAGAATGCGGTAATTTGATATTTATGAATTATCAGAGGATGTTTTTATGATTTTATTATTTCTTCTTCTTTTTAGTTAATTTGTAATATTTTACTTTTAAGTATTCACGCCACATTATAAATCCAAAACCTGCTGCTAGAAGAATAATACCGCCTATTAATCCATTTGTGTCATTTCTGACTATTTGAGTTATACCTGTTGAAATGCAAACCATAGCTAATCCAAGAACTGAACCTTTTGATACTGTTTGAATGTCCATTGTTTCACCCCTTATTCTTGTATTGTTTTTGTTAATTGAATTATTTAAGTGTTGTGGTTTTGTTGTTTTAAATGAGTATTTACTTCTTGTATTAATTTCTTAGCATATAATTCGAATTGAAGCTCGACTTCTTTCCAATCATTAAATGCAATTGGTGTCCCATAATAGTTTATGCCATTTCTTTTTGTCCTTATTTTTTCAAAAAATTCCCAGTTAAATTCTAATTCTTCATGCTTTTCGCAAAGATATGCAAATAGGCATTGATGATTGTCTATTTTTATTCTTTCTAATCTTAAAAATGATTCTGTAAGTTCATGCAAGGCATCATAATATAATTTGTAAATACTATTCCATTGGCTGCTGTTTTTTAGTATGTTTGCAGACAGGATATCAGATTCTGCTATCTTTAATGTTGATTTAATCTTTGCAATATCTATACCTTCTAATGGAATGAATTTTCCTTCTTTATTGCATTTTTGAAATGCTTCCTTTTGTGTTAAATATTTAGGCATTAGCATTTACCTCTATGAAATCCAGATCTCCCTTGATTATATTCCCCTTGATTATATTCTTGATTAAACCACTTCCCAACCTATTTAGCTCTTTTTTGCTATTGTAATTGAATAATTGTATTTCTTTTTTTAGTTTTAATTCATATTCTGCCAGGTTCAAGTCATCGGCGTTGCCATATATAAATAAATCAATATCACTATCCTTATGCCAGTCTGAACGTGAGAAGCTTCCAAATAATATAATTGTTTTTGCTCCTTTTAGAGTTAATAAATGATTTAAGAAACCTGAATTGTAAAATTTTTCCATTGCGAATAATTTTTTTTTATTCTTGTAATTAGGGCTTTCAAAATCTGCAATGTAATAAGGCATTTTGTTTACTTCTTTTATTTTTTTTATTAAATTTTCCTTTTGAAAACGCTTTAACCAGTTATTTACTTTGCTTCTTGATAACTTGCTTTGCTTTAAGATTTCCTCAAAATGCCATTGTTTAGAACTTTCATTGAAGAAGAGTTCTAATACGTTGTTTTCCATAATAGTATCCTTTAAGGATACTAAATTTATAAAGCTTTTCATTTTAGTGTTTAATGATTTAAGGTTTATTAATGTTTAGCAAGAATATTGGAAAATTTTTCCAGAATACTTATAAGTTTGCTTTGTTGTAAGTTTATATGAAAACTGATGAGTTTGATTTTAATGTTAAAAGAGATTGTATGACAGTTCTTAGACTGGCTAAAAGGATGCATCCTGGAGTTAAGACGTGTTTATGACGAGATAGTCTGGCTGTTGCTTTGTGATTTAATTTGTGATACACGAATTATGATTTGATTGATGAGAAGGTTTAAATAAATTGTATAAATTAGTGTTATAATCACTCCAAAACATGTTTCTAAAAAGATAATTCTCAATAAACAAATGATTTTAAAGATAAAAAGATTTAAATTTTAGACAGATGGCAATTCAAGAAATGTTTTTGATAATTATGGATATAGCTTTATTTGGATTAATTTCAATTTTAATTATTCCTTATATATCTCCATTATTAGATAAAAGAATTGAATTTATTAGAGATTTTATTGTAAAAAATGAAAGCTTTTTTTCAATATTGTTCTTAAGTTTGTTTGTATTGGGACAAATTTTTTTAATTACAATAGCATATGATTTTGAGACTAATACCCGAATGCTAAAATTTAGTGTTAGTATATTTTCCCTTTATGTAATAAGTATAGCTTCTATTCAAAAAATTGTTTTAGATGTACAGAAAAAATATTTTAAAACCCAGATTAATTATGCTGGAAATGCTTTAACTGAGCTGAGAGTGAGGTATATAGAACTTAACAAAAGATATAAAGAACTTAAAAAATTAAAAAATATCAAAAATTGAGTTTATGCAAGCAATTCTTCATAATAAAAAAAGATTATTCAATTTTTTTATAGCATTATCTACCCTTTCTAATAAATGCCTGTCTCTTTCACTAAAATCATTATATTCTGAATTGTTCTTTTCATTTAGTTTAGAAGAATCATTTTTTTTAACCATAAATTAACCACCTTCCTTTTATTTAAATATATTATTATGATACTTAATATATTTTAGAAAAAACTACTATATAAACCTTACTTATAAGGGATATTGTCAACTTAAAGGGATAAGTATATAAACCTCTGTGTTTTGCCTTTATA
>CAYHUT010000064.1:0-6017 GCA_964359835.1 Candidatus Woesearchaeota archaeon | reverse complement strand
AACTTAAAACCTCAAGCACATCATCTTTAACCATTTTCAATTATCTTTTAATAAGCACCTCTTTTTTAAAGTAACTAATGTTATTTTTTTTCAGTACATTCTCAAATTCCAAACTATTTTTTATCGGTATTTCTATTACTCCCGGAGCAGGATGTTTTCCTTCTAGCCCTTTTATTAATCCCTCTGATTTCCTGCCACTAAGAACATAATTAAATTTAACTTTATCTGCATGAGATTTGTTAGTTAGATTATATACAAAAATTGCAAAACCATTAAAGTCTATTCTTTCTGCAAAGGGTTTGCCTGTAAATATGCTTATGCCTTCCAAAAATATTCCAGAGCGTGCAAAAAATTCATCTTGAAATAATTCTTGCCATAAAATTCCTTTAATATCAATTTTTTCTTTTGTTTTAATCTTCGACTTTATAGATTGTATTTTATTAAGCCTCTCTTTTAAATTCCCTTCATTAAAAATAACTAGAATATCTATATCATTAGGGTTCTCTTTATTTTTAACAAGAGAGCCATATACTACAATATCAAATATCCCCCTGTCCTTCAGTTCACTTTTCAAGCATTTTTTTAATTCTTCTAGCATCTTCTCTTAGCATCCCGACAGCTTCATTTGTCATCTTTCTAGTGTAGCTGTCCTGATAAAATGGAAAGTCCCTGTCAATTATACTGTAAATTTCAGGATATTTTTCTTGTACAATTCTAAATCTGTCTGTATGGGAACTTGGGGTAAATCCTTCTTTTTTTAAGATAAAAAGATCTATTAATGAACATATTGCCTTAAAAAATAATGTTGTAGCTGAATTATATTTTTTTGATTGATATGCTTGTTCCGCTAATTCAAAATATTCATTAAAATTTTCTTCTAATATTTTAGTTTTTTCATCCATACATACCATACAACAAAATAAAACTATTTAAACCTTTCTGTTGTATTGTACATCAAATATATATAATGATGTATTATACAACAGAAAGCTTCAATAAATAATTATTTGCTGTATGATACAACAAACTTAAAATCTCAAGTGCATTTTTCATTTCCCCAACATCCTCAGCACTTTCTTCATTTCAACAACAAAGAAATGCGCATCCTCTTCAGTATTATACAAGTAAAATGAAACACGACAACTTCCATCCTTTATTTTATTGGCATTAAACCAAGAATGCAAACAATGCGCACCTGAACGAATCATAATATTTGCAGATTCATCTAAAAGCAACGCAACATCATGGGGATTAATCCCTCGAACATTAAAATTAAATATCCCACATCTTAATTTCTTATCCTGAACACCAATCACTTCAATATTTTTTTCATCTTTTAATCCATCTGCAACAATATCAGAAAGTTTTTGAATATGTTTTGAGATATTATCAACACCAACCTTTTCAATATATTTAACAGCATCTTTCAAGGCAATTATTCCAGCATAATCCTGCAAACCGGCTTCAAAACGAGCAGGAATCTCTTCAATTTTATAAGAATCATAAGTTGTATCAAAAACAGTATCCCCCCCAACAATAAATGGTTTAAGTTTAGAAAGCAATTCTTTTTTACCATACAAAATCCCTACCCCTGTAGGACCGAGCATTTTATGGCCAGAAAACGCTAAAAAATCAATATCTAATTTCTTAACATTAGTATCAGCATGCGGAATCCATTGCGCGCCATCAACTCAAACCAAAGCGCCAGCATCATGAGAAATTTTTACAATCTCTTTAATAGGCAAAGAATAACTATCTAAATTGCTTGACCAAGCAACTGAAACAAGTTTAGCACCCTTTACATCAATTTTAAATTGTTCAATATCAAATGTAAAATCTTTGTGCGATTTAACAACTTTTAATTTGCAGCCAGAAACCAACCACGGAACTAAATTACTGTTATGCTCTCTATCAGAAATAACAACTTTATCTGCGGAACTAATACCTAAACCATGACAAACTAAATTAATTGATTCAGTTGTATTTTTTGTAAAAATAATTTCCTTTGAATCAGCAGCATTGATAAACTTGCGAACAGCATCCCTAGTCTCCGAAACCTTTTCAGCAGCAATCTTAGAAAATTTATGAGAACTCCTGTGTGCGCAGCCAGAATATTCATTATAATATTCATTTAATTTATCAACAACCTGCTTGGGTTTTAGTGACATGCATGCTGAGTCCAGATAGCAAACTCTTTTCCCATTTATCTTTTTATCAAGTATTGTAAAATCCTGTTTTATCTTATCCGCATTCATAATAAAACTATATCTAGAGTATATAAAAATCTTGTGTTTAATGTCTAGTCATGCAAAGAGCTTCATACTGGTCTAATACTGCATTTCTAGAAGTTTCTACATAGGGATATTTTTCTGTGTTTTTAGCTATTGCAATTGTTTGTAATAAGGATTGGTCAATATGCTCATTAATATCTCCATGAGAATAAACCCTAGTTTCATTGACTATGTTTGCTCCGCCATTTAAATTTATTTCAAGAATATTGTACATTCTTCCTTCTATATTGTCTTCAGAAACAATTATACTTGCTCTTTTCAAAATCTCTCCTCTTTTAAGAACAGTTTGGTCTTTCAAATCATAAAGTCTAATCTCAGTTAATGCTTCCTCTTCAATCCTGTTCAATTCATTATACCCTCTTTCAAGACAACGAATATATTCTTTTATTTTTCTTAACATTTCAGAAGTCTCATCTTCGCGAATTTTAAAAGTGAATATAATTTGATTATTATTATAAATGGAGATTTTTTTATCCAAAACCATATTTGGATTTTGCAATTTTTTTAATAGTACCTCCTTATCAAATTGAATTAACCCATTCTCAAGATTTTCAAAATTACTTTTAATTCCAATTACCCTATAAGCATAAGGATGAACCTTTTTTTCTTGAATTGCTTTGTTAATAATATTATAACTCTTTTTTATCAATTTATCTAATTTTGCAATAGGGTTTTCTATTCCTAATGCTTCAATACTGGGCAACAAGACATCTGCATCTAAATTAGTTACAACCATCAAGTTGCAACAATATTAATAATTATAAACCTTTCTATTGGAATATAAGAAAATTTATAAACCATTTAATTAACAAAAATATCATAAAAGATGGTTGATAAAAACAAGAGTCATGAATGGAACCTTTCTCATTTATTTAATTCAGATGACGATCCCCAGATACATGAAAAAAGAAAAATCTGGGGGAGAGAAACAAGAAAATTTGTAGATAGGTGGAAAGACCGCACAGATTACACTCAAGATCCATTAATACTCAGGCAAGCGTTAGATGAATTTGATTTATGGTTAACCAATTACGGTTTGGAAGCTGATGAAGTATTTTATTTCCATTTGAGGAGCACCCAAGATGAGAACAATCCAAAAATAAAAGCTGCTTGCAACAAAGTCGAGGAATTCACAATAAAACTTGAAAATGATACTCAGTTTTTTACGCATAGAATAGCAAAAATCCCCAAAGAAAAACAATCCCTATTCCTTGAAAATCCCCAACTAAGAAAATACAAGCACTTCTTGCAAAAATCATTTGAAAATGCTAAATATTTATTATCAGAGCCGGAAGAAAAAATCCTGAATTTAAAATCACCGCAGTCATATTCTCTCTGGGTTAAAATGACATCTTCATTCTTGGCAAAAGAGGAAGCAATTGTTTTGGATGAAAATAATAAAAAAACAAAAAAAACATTTGCAGATTTAATGAGTTTAATCTCAAGTCCAAAGAAAAAAGTCAGGGATGATGCGGCAAGAGCTTTCAATGAAATTCTCGCAAAGCACGTCGATGTTGCTGAAAATGAAATAAATGCGGTTTTACAGGATAAAAAAGTTAATGATAATCTAAGGAGATTAAAAAGACCCGATGAAGCAAGGCATGTTTCTGATGATATTGAAACAGAAGTAGTTGATGCAATGTTGGAAGCTGTTACAAAAAGTTTTACAATCTCGCAAAGATTTTACAAGCTAAAAGCTGAAGTTTTAGGTGTTAAAAAATTAAAATATTACGAAAGAAATGTGGATTTGGCGCATGCAAATAAAGATTACAGCTATGAAGATTCTGTAAAATTAATTCAAAAAGTTTTTTCAAATCTTGACAAAGAATTTTTAGATATATTCAATGATTTCAACAACAAGGGATTAATTGATGCATTCCCAAGAAAAGGCAAACGCTCAGGTGCATTCTGCGCAGCAACTCTAAAAACCGCACCAACTTACATTTTATTAAATCACACAAATAAAATAAGAGATGTTACAACAATTGCTCATGAAGTAGGGCATGGAATTAATAATGAATTAACAAGAAAAAAACAGCCAGCAATTTACTTTGGAACTCCGCTCTCAACAGCTGAAGTTGCATCAACTTTCATGGAAGATTTTGTTTTTCAGGAACTAACAAAAGAGGCTAATGACGAGCTTAAATTTGCAATAATGATGCAAAAACTTAATGATGATGTTTCAACAATAATGCGCCAGGTTGCTTGTTATAAATTTGAACAAGAGCTTCATAAAACATTTAGAGAAAAAGGGCATTTATCAAAAGAAGATATTGGAAAAATATTTCAGAAACACATGTCAGCCTACATGGGTGAATTTGTTGAACAGTCTCCAGGCTCGGAAAATTGGTGGGTTTACTGGAATCACATAAGAAGTTTCTTTTACAACTATTCATATGCATCGGGCTTGTTAATCTCAAAAGCTTTGCAAAGTTCAGTTAAAAAAGATCCAAGATTCATTGAAAAAGTAAAGGAGTTTTTATCCGCAGGTTTATCAACTTCCCCTCGTCAAATCTTCTTAAAAACAGGAATTGATATTTCTAAAAAAGAATTTTGGCTAACTGGTCTGGCAGAAATTGACGCTTTATTAAAAGAAACAGAAAAACTAGCAAAAAAACTCAAGAAGGTATAATTTATAACAAATATCCATTTCTCTAACAAAGCTATCTCTCCAAAACATTATTTTCTGTATATAAATCTTAATAAATCAAATTTAATCAAAAAGTCTATGGTAAATGCAACTAAACTCGTTTATTCCACTGCAGGCGGACTTACTATAGGTACTTTAATTTATGTACAATTTAATCCTGTTCGTTCAGTTTTAATAGAAAGAAATCACTATGGTGAATCCAAGACTGATGACCGGCTTTATACAGATCATTCTGCTAAAAATCGTTTTGACTATATGTCAAGGTTAAAAGAAGTAACAAAAACAAATATTACATTGCCTGAACATACAATTAAATTGTTTGAAGAACAAAGAAGAGTAAATCTTCCACCAGAACTTTCAGATTTACTAGAAGCAAAATAGGACTTCTTAAAAAATATCTCTAACAGCAATCTTTAAATAAGCAATTCTTTTACATTTTATTACAGGTTAATGGGTCCGTAGCTTAGTCTGGTGGAGCCTCGGTCTTATATGGCGATGCTTCAAACAATATTGAAGCCATCATTGGCTCTAAGAGAGCCGATGGTCGTGAGTTCAAACTGAGCGTCACCGAGCAGATTCGCAGCTTCGCGAGAAATCGCGCAGGAAGTGAAGTTTGAAGAGTGATGTTCATGGAAGTCTCATCGGACCCATTTTATTCAACCGCAAATGAGCAGCCACGCAGCGTAGCGAATAGGCGCGCAATAAGGGCGAATAAAAATCTATTTCTATCAAAACCAAGCAATCGTTACGTTTATAAACCTCTTGAAAAAGCAAAATAATAGGCGCTCCGATCGTCTAGTCCGGTCAAGGATATGGGCCTTTCGCGCCTGTGACACGGGTTCGAATCCCGTTCGGAGCACTTTTCTTTTTTAAATTAAATACTAGAAATCACAAATACGATGCGCCACCACATACTGAAAAAGCAAAGCTTTTCGGCACACATGAAAACTAAAAGTTTTCTGTGCAGAAAATCGAAGATTTTCACGCACCAAAAATCGTAAAGCGATTTTTTAGTGCACTGAAGTGTGTGGTTTGTTCGGCGCTCGTGTTTGGGATGCAAGCAAATCTATGATTTG
>CAYHUT010000063.1:0-6041 GCA_964359835.1 Candidatus Woesearchaeota archaeon | reverse complement strand
AATAATGGAAACAATAGAAATGTTATGGAAGCTTGCTATAGTTGCAATAGTAGCAATTTATTTAATAATTATAATTTTTTATTATCTAAATGAAACAATTGATACCGACAGCACGCAAATTTCAATTGTAAACAGACAGATTATTTATTCTCCACAATGCTTGGCTTATCAAGATGATTTTAAGATTTATCCAGGTACAATTGATCTTTCAAAATGGAACACTGATTCACTAAGCAACTGCAAAACAAGGGATGATTATGGAATAAGGCTGACAATAAAAGACCTAAACTCCAATCAAATTCAAGAACAAATGAATTTATTAAGCTTGGAGAAACAAAAATTACTAGATGTTTGCCAAAGTGTGGCTGATTATAAATGTTATAAAAAAACAACATTTATCCAGTACATTGCAATCCAAGATAACAAACTAATAAGAGCACCTGCAATATTAGAAATGGAGGTAATAAAGCATGCTGAAAACTAAAAAAGCAGGATTTGGACTCCCCTTGGTTGCAATTCATTCTCTCCTAATACTTGGATTAATGATAATGTTCTTTTCAATATATTTTTTTATTGCTGGTGGTGCAGATTCAGAAGGATTAGTAATTAAAGGCGAAGAATTCCCTGCAATAACTAAACTTCCAAACATACTTTTAACAAATATCTCAGAAACTCAAACACTAAAAGATTTAGTTACAGATGTTTATTTGGGTAATAAAAATCCGCAGGATTTAGCAAATGCACTCACACCTATACTTTCAAATCTTAAAATAAACCCTGCACCAAAGGATTCAACTGTTGGTTGGAATTTTAGAGCATTTACAAAAGAAAAAGAACCAATACCCAAACTTTCAGTTTATACCACCTCCATCGTTTCAACATCATCTAGTGGACAGTATTATACTGAATATTTATTACTTCCAATTCCAGAACAAAAACCAATTTTAATAGAATTATCCCTTTTTTGTTTTTCTTGTAATGAAGAATATCTAAGAGGTTACGCATGAAATCATTATTTAATTCAAAAAAAGGAGATATATTTTTACCCTCTTTAGTAATTATAACTTTAGTCGTATTTATTTCATTGGCATTTATAATCAAGCAGAATAATGATAAACGCGCAGAGGAAATTCCAATTGGCGCTCAAGCCTTAGCTCTTGCAAGATTAAATAGTGAAATACAAAATGCCGAATTTTACTTAGAATTATCGTCAATTTACTCATCAAATTCCGCTATAAAATCTATTGCTGAAAACGCAGGCTATCCTTCTGAAAACAAGTGCAAGAAAACAGATAAAACTCTAACAGAACCTAAATATATAATTTTTTCATCTGACTGCGGGGATTTTAATCCAGAAGCAAGTTATAAAACTGAATTTCAAAAAAATTTAAAATCTTATTTGACAAACTATGCATCTTATTATGATTTAATTTCAATTAATGGTCCATTATTTACTGAAAAAATTATGAATTTTATAAAAAGCAAATATCCTTCAGAATCTTCATTAAAAACAATTTACTCAAATAAAATAAACTCCCTTGAAATAAAGGAACATAAATTCAATGAAAACTCGCAATTAATAACTTTCAAGCCAATTAAATATCCAATTGAATTTTCATCAGAGGATTCTTATTATGAACATGAAATGAAAATAAAATTAGATAAGCCCCCATTAACTAATTATCAAAAACTATACAACTCTTTAATAATATGCAAATCTAAAAAAGAAAATCCTATTCCAGATTGTATCTTGGCAATAAAAGCCGAATTTCCAAATGCAATTCTTGCTGAAACGGGAAATGCCTTAAAAATAAACACAAATACAACTTACCCTAATATGCCTATTAAATTATTATTTGATATCTCCAAGGAACTTCCACCAAATAAAATAACAAGCTTTGAAAAAGAATAATATCTGTTAAAATATGCATTTTCTACCCCCTATTACTTCCAAAACATCTAATATATGTAATTTCTGTCTTTCAGTATAGAAATGCTTTTAAAACAGTGAAAGTCTAAATCCTTATGATTCAACAAAGTTATGAGGTGATTATCTCTAAAATAACCGAAGCAACATCTTTATCTAAACAAGATATCGAGTTAAAAATACAACAAAAACTTAATGATTTACAAGATTTAATTTCTAAAAATGGCGCCGCTCAAATAGTTGCTAATGATTTGGGTGTAAAACTTTATGATACAAGCCCAAGAACATTAAAAATAGGTAACATAATACCTGGCTTATCTTCAATTACAATTACTGCAAAGGTCATTGAAAATTATGGTGCAAAATCATTTCAAAATGCAACAAGACAAGGTCGTGTTTTATCATTAATGGTTGGAGATGAAACAGGCACAATTCGCGCATCAATCTGGGATGAAAATGTAATTAATCAAGCATCAGTTGTTAAAGCGGGTGATATAATTAAAATTAATAATGCTTATTCAAAACAAAACGCAATGAATCCAGCATTCAAGGAGCTCCATCTAGGCAATAAATCTCAGATTTTCATAAATCCCGAAGGCGAAAAAATAGAATCAATTAAAGCTAATGTTCGCGCGCAAGTTCCAAGAAAACAAATCATGGATTTAATAGAAAATGAAAACATAGAAATTCTAGGAACAATTGTTCAGGTCTTTGAACCAAAATCCTATCAATCCTGCCCAGTATGCAGTAAAAAAGTTGTAATGGACTCAGAGGGATTCATATGCGCAAATCACGGTAAAATCACACCAAAACAAGTTCCAATATTAAATGCATTTGTAGATGATGGTTCATCAAATATTAGAATAATTTTCTTCAGAGATCTAGCAGAGAAATTAATTGCCGGTCAAACTGATCTTGAAGCACTTAAAAAACAACTTCTTGGAAAACAATTAATCATAAAAGGCAGGGCAACAGTGAATCAAATGTTTAATCGCTTGGAATTTACCGCTAATTCAATTGAAGAACCAGAGCCTAATAAATTAATTGCTGAAATAGAAACGGAAACTGTAAAAGACAACTAAAATGGAGTTTAAAACCCACCTTGCTCTAGCATTTCTTGCAGGTATTATTTATCTTTCATTATTCAAAAATGTCAATTCCTATATTTTCTTTCCATTGGTTTTATTCTTTAGTCTGCTTCCAGATATAGACCATTCAAAATCATATATAAGCAGAAAATTCCCTATTATTTCAGCGCCAATTTATTTCTTTTTCAAGCACCGCGGTTTCTTCCATTCAATATTTCCAGCAATAATATTATTTATTTTATTTGAATATCTTCACTATCCAAGCATAGCTTTTGGTATATTAATTGGTTATTTTGCGCATTTAATAGGAGACGGTTTAACTAAACAAGGAGTTAATTTTCTAAATCCTTTCTCAACTCTTGTTCTTCAAGGCCCAATTGCAACAGGTTCTTTGACAGAATTTATCATTTTCATAATTCTTGTTGCTATAGACGGATTAATTGTAATTAGCTGGTTTTAATTTCTAAAATTTAAGCTTTTAACAAGGATTTTTCCAAAAAACAAGTAGATTTCAGAAAACTTTTTCACAATTTCTACTAAACTCTTTTTAATTCTAAACCTTAATTATACCTTACCCTCTTCGGGGGGAATCGGGGATGCGATAGCATACCCCCTTACACTCAAAAATGAAAACCAAAACAATAACTTCAACACTAGCCGCATTTTTACTATTGCCCTTTTTAGTTTTGGCAACAGACTATGTAATAATTTCGCAAGTATTATACGATCCAATTATTTCAGATACATATGGAGAAGCAGTTGAATTATATAATCCAACCAGTTCAACAATTGACATCTCAAATTATATAATAAAAACAACATCATCTGCTGCTGATGCAACAATTCCTTTAAATACCTTCATGCAGCCAAATTCCTATTTCTTAATTACTGATATAAATTTCAATAATTATAAGGACAATGAATCATTTCCAAATCCAGACTATCAAGAATCAATTACACTAAGTAATTCAAATTCAGGAGTTGCATTAATACATAACAACCTAACAATAGATGCAATTGGCTGGGGCAATTCTTCACCTCTCTTTGAATCAGCTCCAGCCCCTGAAGTTCAGCAGGGAAAATCTCTAAGAAGATTAACATTGACTGATACAGATAACAATTTATTAGATTTTTCAGAATCAGCAGTCATTTTACACAATTCAACATCATTAATTCAAATAAACCCTCAAAATCAAACAGAACAAAACTCAACAATTAATGAAACACTAACTAATTCAACAGAAATAAATGAATCAAATTTCTTTAATGTCACATTAGAAGTAAATAATAGCACTCCTTCAATATTAAATTATTCATTCTCGGAAGACGTATTGGCAGATGAAGGCTACCAAATTTTACCCGAACCTGCTAAAACTAAAACAACCTTGCTGGTTGTTACCATCTCCGAAAAGGATGGATTTTTTGATATTGAAGATATAAACGCAATTTTTAATGATGAACAGTTAGAATATTCCACAACTGAAATAAATGAAACAGCATTCAACATAGAATTTGAATTAAATCTTCCTTATTATTTGGAACCAAAAACCTATTCAATAAATGTTTCAGTTAAAGACAAATCTAATACTTTTGCAAGTCAAGAAATACAATTTGAATATCTTTCAATACTTTCAATTGATTTAGATTCATCTAATTTAATTTTTAATGAAGGTTCAACAACAGTCTTGGGGGATAGTTTAACGTCAACAGTAAACAAACCAACAATACAAAATACTGGCAATGTTGCCCTCAATCTAGGTGTATCTGCTAATAATTTTACATCAGGCACCAATCTCTTACCTGCATCAATACTATCTTACGGATTTAGCCAAACAGAAACATTTCCTTCAATAATGAAAAATACATTATCTGTAACTGTATTAAACATAACACCAACAAATTCAATACCTTTAAGCTTTAAAATATCAATTCCAGAAACCGCTGTTAAAGGCAGTTATACAACAAAGGTTCTTGTTGCAGGGGTTGCTATATGAAATTTTTTTATTTAGTTTTATTATCTTTAGCTTTGCCCTCTGTCTTTGCAATATCAATAGCCATTTCGCCAGCAGTAATAGAAATAAATTCAACAGAAACAATCAATTCATTTATTTTAATAAATTCCAATAACCAAAATGTAACCTTTTCAATAAAATCTACTTCAAATGAAATTATACTGGAAGAAACCACTGGAACTCTAGAAGCAAATTTCAACAAGCAAATAAACTTTAAAACATTAAATTTAAATCAAGATTCTTATATAGTAATCTCCTTCGAATCAGAGAACTCAATCTCACCAGCTTTAACTTTAAAACTTAAAAAAACTTACAATGAATCAACTAGCCAAAATATAATGCAAGAAAATCAAGAAATAGAAATTACAGAAACAAATCAAGAAATTAAAATTCAAACATCAACAATCAAAGAAAACAACAATTTAATCTACATACTGCTTGCAGTTTTTGTATTGCTGCTGATTCCAATATTTTCAACACAGCGTAATAAAAAATATCGCATTGGACAAATTGGACAGAGGCTAAGAATCTTTATAAAGAAATTATTCCATTAGATTCAACATCATCGGTTAAATACCTTTGATATTGAAAAAAATGCGAACGGTAGACGCAAAGTCTATCTGCTGACAAAAACAGCAAGCAAGGAGAAAAAATGACAGGAAATAAACCAATTAAGACCTACAGGTCTGGCAACATTCAAGGGGCTTTATGGCTCAATGAAAAAGAAAAAAATGGCCAAATTATCGGCTATAAGACAGTTTCTATAAGACGTTCTTGGAAGGATGCAGAAAAAAACATCTGGAGAGATGAAACTATGAATCTTAGGAAACAAGACTTACCAAAAATAATCCTAATCCTGCAAAAATTGCAGGAAGATGTTTTATTAGCGCAGGAAGAGGGAGAGGAAGAAGATGAGCAAACATGAAAAAGAAATAACAATTGAGGACCTGCCTGGTGTAGGTGCAGCAACAGCCGAGAAATTAAAGGATACAGGTTATGACACTATGCTGTCAT
>CAYHUT010000062.1:0-6065 GCA_964359835.1 Candidatus Woesearchaeota archaeon | reverse complement strand
CTCTTGATTAATGCCTTCAGCAGTAGAAAAAATATGAAAAATGGGATTTAAATCTTCTGGCTTTGTATCCACCAATTTTCTAAAAGCGTTCATATCTTGTGTTAGTGTGTCACTAAAATCTACAATGTATTCGATACCATATGCCTCAACAAGGTTCCTCACTTCTTGCCATACATTCTGGGGACTTTTATACTGTACTCTTTTCGGTCCTGACCTCGAACAAAACAGACATTCATATATGCATCCCATATGTGTAAAAATATTTGTTCCTCTATATTTCCACGTATGATGATTCTGTTGAAAATTGTGGACATATCTCTCAAAATCAACAAAACTTCTGTCGGGTATGGGCAATTCATCAAAACTAGGCTCTGAATTACGTATTATCTTATCTTCTCGACCATTGATTATATCAACAAATGGTTTTTCACCAAATCCAACCACCACATGATCAACTATCCCTCTCCTATGATAGCTGATTAAATCAGGTATTGAAGAGGCATAAACTCCTCCAACAACAACTTTACAATTCATCTCCTTGGCAGCCTTCGCAATTTCAATGGCAGATGCATAATTAGGAGTTTTAGTATCAATTCCAACAATAGCATTTGATTTTAATCGTCTAATAATCTCCTGATTAGTCATCAGTTCCCCATCTAATACTTCGATTTCAGCAGCTGGGAATTGTTGCAGGGAATATGTGGCAATGGAAATCAATCCAAGCGGAGCATAGCAACCCGTTCTTGAATTGTTTACATAACCTTTAGATTTTGCAGGTTGAATTAGTTGAATCTCCATTTCTTAGAGCCTCCTCAATAATCTCAAAACCATTACTGGAACCAATTTTGTCTGCACCATTTTCCAAGAAATCTTTAACTTCCTCAAGTTTTGTAACTCCTCCAGCAACCTTTATCTTACAGTATTTCAAAAGAGGTTTAACAAATTTTAATTGGTCCAGTGTAACTTTATTTCTTACGCCACTAGCAGTTTTAATAAATTCTATTTTTGCTGTCTCAGAGATTTTTATTATTTCCTCAATTTCTTTATTAGTAAGGAAGGGTGTTTCTATTATCATTTTTAGGCCTATACCTTCTTTTGCAGATTTATCTCTAAGATTAATTACTTCATTCCTGACTTCGCCCCAATATCCAGATTTAACATTGGATAGATTTAGACAAATATCTATCCATCTCGCACCATTATGTGCAGCATATTCAATCTCATCGAATTTTATTTGCAGAGGAATATTGCCAAAGGGAAAACCCCCAGTTGTTCCAATATCAATTTCATTCTTTATGATGTCTTTTACATGCTGCAAGAAAAATGGCTGAACATAAATTGTTTTTACTTTATATGCAAGCGCATTTTTGCAAAATTCATCTATTTCTTTCATTGAAGCTTGTGGGCTTACATTTGTAAAATCTATTTTCTCTCTCAGAAAATCAATGCCAATCATTTCAATTTTCATTTTTTCTCTCTTATAGATGTTGCGCTTATCCTGCCAATCTCTTCAGGCGGATTTAATTCTTCCACTACATAGCCCACTTTCCTGCCGTAAAATACTCCGACAATATCAGGCAGAACCAAGTAGCCAACAGAATCGCCAAACATTTTGCGTATCATGTCTTGCACGAGCCACTTATGTCCTTCATGCAACGGTTGCCACCTGCCAATCAACAACGCTTTGGGTGTGTTTTTATGTAAAGTTAAAATTTGCTTTACACATTCATCTATAGAATTCATATCTGTTCTTACAATCATATCAGGATTTGTGGGTTCTTCATATCCTCCCTGAATACCTGTGAAGTTTGTAATTTCACCACGTATAGCTTTGGCATACATCCCTCTCGTGTCCCTCTCTCTGCATACTTCTAAAGGACACTTAATATAAATCTCGTAAATATTAGAATATTTTTTCTTAATCTCCTCTCTAATGTTCCTTAAAGGGCTTACAAGTGAAACAATAACATCCTGATGCTTACTTACATAATGTGCCATAGCTGCAACATATCTCATGTGCGTAGCCCTAAACTCATTTGAAAAACCCACATTACCAGTCATACTTCTTATTTCATCCCCGTCAAGTATTTCTGCATAGATATGTCTGCTTAAATCTCTCGCTATTGATGACTTGCCGCTGGAAGGGAGTCCAGTCAGCCAGTATATGTTTTTTTGACTCATTTTGAATTTCCTACCATTTCAGTTCCTTCATTTTAATTTCATAGCCAAAATGAAATAACATTGGTTGAGCAATCCTTGTTATAGTTTCAACCTCATAATCAGTTAGTCTTGAGATTTGCTGTTGATTTAGTGCTCTGTCAAAACAGGGAATGGGAAAGCTGGTTGTACTTAAATCACAGAATTCAAGAAGTGAAGATAATACATCTTTAGGATTTTCCACTAAGTCTTCATACTTTATTATTTTATATTTTCTTAAGAATTTTTCATGTGAAGAAATGACAATGTTTGCCCTGAACCATTGCTCAGCAGCTTCATCTATTGTTGTATGTAATCCTTCAAATTGAGGTCTTTCCGAATCTAATTTCCTTTTTCTTACTATGCCCTCAGAAACAGCATAACCATTTCTCACTATCGCGATAAAATAAGCATCTGGAAAATATGCTTGTATCAACCTTGCTCTCAGAGTGTCTGCAGGGCTTTTTGTGATGAATCTTGAGCCTTCTCTAATAAATCTTGAATATATCCCCACTACTCTGCTTCTGTCATCTGCATCATAATCTGCTTCTGTCTTGTAATAACACATCTTAAACTTAGGATGCGCCCAAAGCCTAAAAGTGGCTTTGCCTAAATAATGCTTCATAGAATCAGGCAAATCCCCTAAATCTTGACCTTCAACCTCTGGCCCACTTACATCCTTATGCTGTCTTAATGCTTGCCACAACACTTTGGTTCCACTATTACAGCAGCCGAAAATAAATATGGGTTTTGCTATGCACATTTCAAGATCTTTGTTTGCCATCATTCACCAGTAAATGCAAGAGATAATTTAAAATATAGTTGTTGTACTAAACCACAACAATTATAAATAAGAAGCACTTTCTTATTTTATGATTGAAGAAAACCTTTCAAAATTAGGATTCAGCCCTTCTGAAATAAAGATATATTTGCATTTATACAAGAATGGAGCTAGCTATGCCAATAAACTAAGTGCTGAAACTAAAATAAATAGAACTAATGTTTACGAAGCATTAGACAGATTAATTGCTAAAGGGGCTATATCAAGTATAATGAAGAATAAGAAGAAATGGTTTGAAGCAAAATCCCCAGAATCATTATTATCTTTAATCAATGAAAAAGAAGAGGAACTAAAAGTTACTAAAAAGAATCTATTTGATGACATTCAACAGATAAAATCAATAAAAACAAAACCTCTTGAAGCTAATGTCTTTGTTGGGAAAAAAGGATTAAGGATGATTTTTGAAGAAATTCTCAAAGATAACAAATCAATCTCTATGTTTGCATCACAATTGCAATTTAAAGAGATATTTGGCCCTTATTTCGAATTATGGCATAAACAGAGAATCGAGAAGGGAATAAGACAAAGAACAATTTTCCCAGAACAATTTAAAGGTAAACTAGAAAATAGAGAACTATTAGAATACAGATTTGTAGAAGATAAATTCGCTAATCCCACCACAACCATTATTTATGGAGATAACTGTGTATTAATTCAATGGTCAGAAGAACCAATTGCAATAAAAATACAAAATAAGGAAATAGCAAAATCTCACCTAAACTATTTTGAGCTTCTCTGGAAAACAGCCAAATCTTAAAAAAAAGTGATGATTTTAGTATAGAACAATTATAGTTTTTTCTAAGTAAATAATCCCTACTTTTTCTAAAAAGGTTCTTGGATTTTTGAGTTAGAAAAATCTCCCATTTTTCAAACACGAAAAAGTCAAAATCTATCATTTTTCTACTGAAAAAAGAACTATTTATTCTAGCTGATTATTTACCTCTTTAAACCATTAATTCTGAACCTGAATTTATTGTTAATCCATTCTTCAGACATATTGTTTATCTGATTTAGAAATTGTTTTTTAACTTCTCTCTTGGATTCTAGATCTTTAGCTATGCGAAAGAATTCACGTTCAAGATTGATTAGAGAGGGCATTTTATTGAATGTTTAAACTTTAATGGAGTATGAAATTATAAATATCTCATTAGTTCGCTTATGAGTGTCTCTTCTCTTTGTTGTTCTTGTTCCATTTTTCTTTTTATTACAAATTCTTTTCTTCGTATAGATGCTTTTCTTTTTTTGTCCAGTTCTTCAAATAACTTTTGAACTGCCAGTGAGGAATAATTAAGATTATACATACGAATATGTCCTCTTTTTTCCTTATTTGTTTCTACAAGGATATTGTAGTCATGTTTTCTATAAGTATCATAAAAACCATATGAATCGTGGAATAAAATAATATCTAAACTAAACCTTGTAATAGAATAAGTTGCTCTCCACATATAACTCCCACCTACGTTTTCTTTATATTCAAAATTAGATGGAGGGATTTTTCTAATGGTGTCAACAATTCTTTCTATTCGTCCTTCATTCAAAATTATATCTTTCATTTTATCTTTCTATACCCAATAAAACATATTGCATTTTTCTTATTGTTAGGGTATCATTAATAATATCATCAACAAAACAAGAACCAACTTCATCTCTAATTTTTTTATATCTATAAAGGGGTTGAGTTGTTAATGACCAAGTTAATACTGCTTCTTCTGCTCCAATTGCAAGAGTTCTTGTGTTTTGATTTAATAATAACATAAAATAATCCTCAGAAAATTCACGTCTTTTTGTGAGTTCCTCTAAGTTATGATTACCATAAGCTTGTTGAGTCCCTAAAGGCGTATCTTCTAAATAAATACCTTGTACTGCCCCCTTTGCATTATAATGAACTCTTAACTTTAAATTATCAGGGATTTTGTGTTTTATTTTATCCATTTTAACCACTATAAAGTAGTAGAGTATAGAAAGTATTTAAATACTTGCTGTAAATTATTTACAACAAAAAGAAAGATTTAAATATTTATAAGATGCCTCATAAGTATGGAATTATTAGAATCATTAAAGAAATTTGGATTATCTGAAAAAGAAGCAAAAGTATATCTTGCTTGCTTGGAACTTGGGGATTCATTAGCCAGTGATATTTCATTAAAGAGTAATTTACCAAGAACACTTATTTATGATATATTGGAAAGGCTTATTGATTTGGGGTTAATATCCTATTCTATAAGGGATAATAAAAAATATTTTAGGGCATCAGATCCTAAAGAATTAATTAGAATAATTAAAGAAAAGGAAGAAGCAATTAAAGAAACTCTGCCTCAACTTGAAGAATTGCAAAAGATTGAGGGAATAAAAAGGCCTAAAGTTGAGATATATGAAGGCAAAGAAGGGATGAAAACTGTAATGAATGACATTCTGCGCTCGAATGTTAAAGAATTTTTAGCTTATGGAAGTTCACGTTCTTCCTTTGAAATAATACCTGCATTTATGGAAGGATGGCACAAGGAGAGAATTAAAAGAAAAGTTATTATGAGGATATTATATAATAATACTAAAGAAGCAAGAGAAAAAATTAAGATAAAAACAAAGTCCTTAAAATATGTAAATTTTAAATTTATGCCAATTGAATTAGAATCTCCTACTGCCACCCTTATTTATGCTAATAAAGTTGTTCTTCAATCTTGGACAAAAGAACCATTTGCAGTTATTGTAGAAAGCAAAGATATGGCTGAAAATCAAAAAAGATATTTTGAAGAATTGTGGAAAATTTCTAAGAAATAACCCTCCCCACCTACGAACAGCAACGCTTTATCTATAATCAAAAAATCTGATGATTTTAGTATAGAACAATTATAGTTTTTTCTAAGTAAATAATCCCTACTTTTTCTAAAAAGGTTCTTGGATTTTTGAGTTAGAAAAATCTCCCATTTTTCAAACACGAAAAAGTCAAAATCTATCATTTTTCTACTGAAAAAAGAACTGATTTTGCTAAATCTTTAAACTAACATTCCTGTAGGAAATAAGTCAAATT
>CAYHUT010000061.1:0-6129 GCA_964359835.1 Candidatus Woesearchaeota archaeon | reverse complement strand
GTGGAAATATGTTTTTTATTAAAAAATTAAGGGTTATTCAAAGTTCTCTATAATTAATAATGAAGATAAAACTATATTATTTGAAGACTTTGATCATCACGATAATATTTATAAATCACAAAAACGATGCGCCACCACATCCTAAATGTTAAAAGTTTCTTTTAGAAACTTTGACACACAGAAAATCTTAAGTAGATTTTCTCGTGGGGTGTGGTTTGAAAGGCGCTCGTTTTTGGGATGATCAAGGCACGACTACATTCTAAAGAATGTAGTTTTAGTCAAGTGCCTTGACATAAAAATTAAATCTCTTTGATTTTTTTATACAAATTATCTATTTCTTTTTTATCAAAGCCCAATAACGGGTAAAAAACTGTTTCTTTTTTTGTTTTTGGAACTGTTATTTTATCGCTTGCTATGAATATTTTTTTGTTTTTGGATATTATTATGTTGTTGTTAAGATTAAATTTCTCTAAATGCTTTATTTTTTTTGAAAGAACTATGTTTAAACCTCGTTTCATTAATAAAAAACCTGCGACTGTTGTAAGTTTTTCATTGCTGATTTCAAGGAAGATATTATTAGATGTACCTTGGGGCAAGCCTTGCAGGCCTTTTTCGGAATTTGCGTAAATGTAAGCCCTGTCTTTTATTATCTCTATATGAATTATTATTTCTGGATTATCTAATTTTACTTTTAGTTTTGGTTTTCTGTCTAAAATGTATCCACCAACATCCATATTTACTTCCTGCGATGGCCTGTAAGTCTTTGTGATTCTTTTGCAGTTTACCTTAAATGTAGATTCTTCTTTTACTAAAGATAATGCGGTTTCATGAATTTTATCAAATGGAACTTCAATGACTTTTGCATAAAATGATAAACCGAAGACATATTTTAAATTATTTGCATTTTCGGTTAGTAAAAGATAACGATTATGCAGGTCAATTAGCTGATTTTCATTGATTTTTAAAGCCTTTTTTATATTTGTTTTTAAAACTCTTTCAAAGAAGTTCTTGTTCTGACCTTTTATAAAAATTTCTCCGAATCCAACGATATACATAGCTACTAAAAAATATATTTTATTAATAAAGTTATGCATTAAGCAAATGTATTTAAATAAGGTCTGAAATTTAACAATACGAGATGCAAAAAAAGACTAGATATATTATTGTAACAGGCGGTGTTATTTCTGGCGTGGGTAAAGGAATTATTAGCTCATCTGTTGGAACACTCTTAGAAGCACAAGGTTATTCTGTTGAGGTCATGAAGATTGATCCTTATTTGAATGTTGATGCAGGGACTATGAGACCAACTGAACATGGTGAAGTTTTTGTAACTCCTGATGGCTTTGAAACTGATCAGGATTTGGGAAATTATTATAGATTTATAAAAAAATATAATCCTAGCAAGTTAAATAGTGTTACATCTGGACAGCTTTTTTTGAATGTTATAAAGGGTGAACGCGCCGGAAAATACAAAGGGAAATGCGTTGAAATTTTTCCACATATTCCTGAAGAGGTTACAAGAAGAATTCACCAAGTTAGGGACAAATCATACCCTGATTTTGTGATTATTGAGATTGGCGGAACAGCTGGAGAGGATCAACAGAAATTTTTTTATGGTTCTGTTGTTGATATGAAATATAATGGAGAGGATGTAAGACACATTCATGTGGGTTATGCGCCAATTCCTGGAAAATTAGGTGAACAAAAATCAAAACCAATACAAGAATCAGTAAGAAGGTTAAATGAAGCAAATTTAATGCCTGATTTTATTGTTGGAAGGTCAGAAAAAGAGATTGATGATGAAAGAAAGGCAAAAATTGCACATAATTGTAAAGTTAAGTTAGAGCACATTATCTCTGCGCCAGATATTGATTTAATTTATAAAGTGCCTTTATTATTACGCTCACAGAATTTAGATATTAATTTATTGTCTTCAATGCAAATACCTTATAGAAAAGTCAATAGTGATTTTTTAAAATGGGTGGAGCTTGTAAATAATATTAAAAAAATTCGAAAGAAAGTTAAAATAGCGATGATTGGCAAATATTTTGATTCTGGAAATTTTGTTTTATCTGATGCATATATTAGTGTAATTGAATCCCTTAAAATAGCAAGCTGGCATAATGGTTTTAAACCGGAATTAGAATGGATTAGCTCGCAGAGAATTGAAAATGAACCTGGTTACATAAATAAATTAAAAGAATATGATGGGATTTGTGTGCCCGGAGGGTATGGTGAGAAAGGTGTTGATGGGATTATGAAAGCCATTAAATTTTCCCGTGAAAATAAAAAACCTTATCTTGGTTTATGTTTTGGAATGCAACTTGCACTAGTTGAGATTGCAAGAGATGTTTGTAAATTTGAAGGTGCAAATACAACTGAGATTGATAAAAAAACTAGATATCCAATAGTTGATGTCATGCCTGACCAGCGAAAGAATATTGAGAAAAAAATAGGAAATACACAAAGATTGGGTGATTATGCCGCGCAATTGAAAGAAGGCAGTTTAGTTTGGGAGATGTATGGTAGAGAAGAATCTGTTCAAGAGATTCATAGGCATAGATATGAGATAAATAATAGGTTTATTCCTGCTCTTGAAAGAAAAGGTGTTGTTGTTTCTGGCTTGAATGTTGAAAGAAACCTTGTTGAAATGATTGAACTTGACAGAAAAAAACATCCATTCTTTGTTGCAACCCAGGCACATCCTGAATTCAAATCAAAATTCTTAGAACCTGCGCCATTATTCTATGGTTTTATCAAAGCTTGTGTATTAAAGAAATAATTTTATATATTCTGTTCGATATTAACAGTTTTTACTTGGCCAGATTTTACATCAACTGTTCCTATTTTAGTTGGCTGTAATATTGCGGCTTCACCTACAGGAATATTATCTGAACCGTAATTATATACTACTTCATTTGCAACATTATCATAGTTTGAAAAATCATAAAAATTTGCAGCAAGAGCTAATAAAGCTAAAATAAGAAAACATATTAACACTATATCACGCTTTTCCATTTTTATAAGTAAATATCATAACTTCCTTTTGGAAGTTTTATAGCATAACAGCCATTAACATCTGTTGAAACTGTGTAAACATAAAATTCTGGTTTATCTTCTTGTAAATTACTATTTTCATCGTAATATTTTAAATTAGTGATATAATCTGCTGATGAACATCTTACTGCAGCACCATCTACATCAATTGTGACAACATTTTGATTGTAAGGATGCGCTGATGGAAGGATTTTTGTGTAATTTGAGATTATATCTCCTGTTTCAACGAAATACAATGTTGCATTTTCTGCATATTCTCTGTTAACTACGGTATCCCCCTCACTTATTGTATAATTTACAGTGCCTTTTAGAACGCCTTTTGAAGGATTTGCTTTTTCTTTGTCTCCGCCGCCAGTTACTTGTCCTTCTGCAACTGCGTTTCCCGTGATAAAATTAGAACCATTAAAATAAATAAGACCACTAAATGCAATTAATGCAATTATAACTATTGAGAATAATATTAGCTCTTTTTTTTCCATATTGTTTGTTTTGTATCCAAGTATATAAATATTTTGGTGAGTTGTTTTGTGAGAAAGGAGGATGCTAATATATTTTTTAGAAACTTATTTCTTATTGGAATCTACAATTAAGTATATTTTATCATTTCTTCTTACTAAATTATTTGTTTTTAATCCTAATCTTTGACCTTTTGTTACTGATTGTATTTCCTTGTGATTTATTTGCATTGATGTAATTGTTTGTTCTATTGAGCCCGTTGTTGCGCCCTGAATTATTATTTTATCTCCTAATTTTAAATTTCCTGCTTCTAACAGAATTTCTGCTACTTGAGGTTTTGAGTAGTAATTTAAAATATAACCTGTGTAAATTTTCTTTTTTGTTGATTTTGAATCAGATGATACCAATTCATTTATTGGTTTTCCTAAATAAAAACCTTTACCGAATCCTCTGTTGTAGACTTCTTTTAGTTGAATTAGTAAATTTTGTTTTAATTCTTTTGTTAATTGTTTTTTGAAATAAGCATCAATTGCTGTTCTGTAAACTTTTGTAACTGTTGCAACATATTCTGGTGAGCGAGCACGGCCTTCAATTTTAAATGCATCTATTTTTGCTTCAATTAGTTTTTCTATGAATTCTAATGTGCATAAATCTGATGGGCTTAGAATGTTGTTATTTTTTAGATTGTATTTGAAATTTTCTTCATTGTCTTGAATTGTGTAAGTTCTTCTGCATGGCTGCAAGCAATCTCCACGATTAGCAGACCTTCCAAATGTAAATTGGCTTAAAAAACATCTTCCTGAAATTGAAACACACATTGCACCGTGAATAAAACATTCAACTTCGATTTTTGATTGTTTTTTTATTTTTTTTATTTGTTCTAGAGATAATTCTCTGGCTAAGACGATTCTTTTTACACCAAATGATTTGTAAAACTTTGCAGATTCGGTATTTGAAACTGATGCTTGAGTGCTAAGGTGGATTTCTAAGTTTAATTTTTTTGCTTCTTTTATAACTGAAGGATCCCAACAGATAATTGCATCTACTTTTGCTTGTTTTACTAATTTTAAGATTTTTTTTAATTCATTGATTTCATTGTCGTAGATAATTGTATTTAATGTTAAGAAAGCTCTTACTTTGTTTTTATGACAGATTTCTGTTACTTTTTTTAATTCAGTAGTTTTGAAGTTTTTTGCAGTTGCACGCATGTTTAGTTTTTTTAAACCGAAATAAACTGCATCTGCTCCTGACTGTATTGCTGCATTTAAGCTTGTAAAATCCGATACTGGCGATAATAATTCTGGTTTTTGCATATGACTATTACAAAGGTTAGCTTTATAAGATTTTTCTTATTATATTTTATATGGATTTACGCAAGGTTGATCATATTAAGGTTGATAAAGGAATTTCGGCTAATGAGCTAGTTAGCAGAATGAGAGATTCTGGGGTTTTTGGCGCTGGAAAGATTGGAAAAGCCTCTGAAATTTATTCTGAGATGATTAATGATAAAGATTGCAAGATTTTTTTAGGTGTTGCTGGTGCTTTGGTGCCTGGTGGGATGCGCGAGATTTTAATAGATATGATTGAAAATGGCAAGATTTCTGTTTTAGTTTGTACTGGAGCCACATTAACTCATGATTTAGTTGAAACTCTTGGCTATTCACACTATCAAGGACATTTCATGCTTGATGATGCTGAATTAAATAAAAAAGGTTATGACAGAATATATGATTCTTTAATGCCAAATGAGGTTTATGAAAAGTTAGAGAAATTTTTTAATGATAAATCTACTAACTTTGAGAAAAAAATGAATATTACTGAATTTTTATCCTTACTTGGTTCTTTAGTTGAAAAAAGAAGTATTTTGAAAAGTTGTTATGATAAAAAAATACCAATTTTTTGCCCAGCAATTTCAGATTCTGGAATTGGTTTAATGATTTGGGGTTTGCTTAATAAACATAAAAATATTGAAGTTCTTGCTTTTGATGATTTAAAATTAATTTTAGATATTGCTTGGACTTCAAAGAAATCTGGTGTGATTTATCTTGGTGGTGGTGTTCCTAAGAATTATATTCAGCAAGCGATGCAGTTTTCACCTAATCAGGCTCAATATGGGATACAGATAACAATGGACAGGCCAGAGCCAGGCGGGAGTTCTGGAGCGGAATTACGCGAGGGAATTTCATGGGGAAAATTAAATGAGAAAGCGCATTTTGTTGATGTTATATGCGATGTTACAATTGCTCTGCCTTTGATATGGGCGAGTGTTAAGAATTCTATTTAAGCAATTAAACTAATTCCTTTGTAAACAAATAATCCTATTACGAAGTAAACGAACCAGAAATGAAGTCCGAAGATTAAAAGGATTATGTATAAACCGACTAAGCCATCTGCAATGCTTAGCATTGAATCTCTGAAGATGTAAGCTTTTGTTAATAAATAAAATGCACATGCTAGTGCAATTCTCCAGGAATCAAATAAATTATAATGAGTAAGTAAAGCTATGAAAAAGGAAAAAAAGTCCGCTAGTATTAAAAATATGTAAATCATTGTTTGTGTGTGTCACACATCTTTTGATTATTCTTAACTACTTTTGATGTAGTTTATTATTTTAGC
>CAYHUT010000060.1:0-6152 GCA_964359835.1 Candidatus Woesearchaeota archaeon | reverse complement strand
ATGAAATATTTATTTATACGCCAGATGCAGAATCAAGAATACAAAGACCTAAGAGAGCCTCTGGGTTCAGCTACATCGGTGGTGTATTCCGTGTCAATGGCGGCTACCTCAACTACGATGGTCGTTCTCGTGGGGTGCGTATTAGCGTCACAAAAAAAATTTCCACAGGAAATAAAAAATGAATTCAAAACAAAAATTAATCATTGGAGCAACAATACTTTCAATTTGCGCATTAGCAACTGAAGCAAAAGCAGACAAATTCAATGGAATGGTTGGACTTACAGGTGTTTCAGGTGAAGGATACAACAAGCTTTCAGTTCCAGTAAAATTAGATTACATTGGAAACAAAGGCGGAGCTGGTTTAACAGCAGGCTCAGAAACAGCTAATGGAAACACAGCAGTTATGGTTGGTCCACATTTATTCTACAATGATGAAAAAGTTTCAATTTATGCAGATTACATATTCTCAAGCAATGATGCAAAAGCAAAAGGAACTACAAATGAAGAATCAGTTTCACACAATCTTGAATTAATGTTAAGAGCCGGTGAAAAAGTTGGTTTCTTAATAGAAGGCTCAGCTAAAATTGCAAATAAATACACAGCTTCAGTTGAAGGGGGTGTTGATGTTAAAAACACATTCACAAAAGATCTTGCTTTATCAGCACAAGCTGGTTTTGAAAGTGATTCTTTTTACAATAAGCCAAATGCAACATATGGTTCATTAGGGGCTACGTACAAGACAGATAATATCCTATTTGAAACAAAATTAAAAGCTGGCCAGAAATTTGCAGTTAAATTTAGCCCACAACTATTCTTAACAGATAGTGTATTTGTAGGTGCAAATCTTGAAGCTGACAGGACAAACAAAAGAAATTTAATATTAGGAAACTTCTTTACAGGTGTAAGATATTAATAATCCTCGTTGGGATTCTTGATAATACCATTATATTTTTCTTTCCATTCTTTTCTTAAATATTCTAGATAATCTACCTTTGGTTTTAATAAATTCAAATATTCCAAACTCAAATTATTAAATTTTATATTATTTTCAGTTAGAACAGGTGTTACAAATGAAACATCATCCTTGAAATTAGGTTTATCAACAAATTTTTCAACAACACACCCATCATCCTCATAACAATGTCTTAATGATTTATACTCATTTCTAACCTCTTCCTCGGACATAATTGAATAATTTTCATGCTTTGCATCCAATCTTGAATAAACAGAGTCAACCAACAATCTCTCATTTCCAGTATCAACACTGCAGCATGCATGCCAAACTTTCTCTCCATTGCAATCCTTAGTAACCTCAACAACATTCGAGCTAATTCCTGCATATCTTGCCAAAACGCAGTACAAATAAGATTGATCAAGACAAATTCCTTCACCAGCCCTAAAAACCTGATGGGCTGATTTATAATCATAATTTAAAAAAATACTTCTTAGTATTCCCTTTGCATAATTATTATATCTAATATTTTCTCGCATCCAATCAAAAACATTTTTAGCTGTAGAATATCTAGAATTGCCTCTCAAACTTTTTGAAACTTCAACCATTTTATCAGTATATGTAAATGGTGCCTTGCCGTAGATAGTCATAACCTTAACCAAGAAAAAGACTTAAAAACTCTTTAGCAATTTTTTTGGAAAATCCTTCCAAATACTGATTATAAAATGGAAAACTTTTCAGAATTTTAGGGTAAACTCTTTTTAAGTCTAAATCTTAATTATTAATATCAAAATATTTAGGAGGGCTAAAATATGATAAGAGGATTATTAAGAGAAACAATAAAATTTGGGTTAACAGGGATGTTTATTGCATCTTTGACATACGCTCATTCAGACAAACTAAACAATTTAATAAATACTGTAAGATATTCTTTTATAGAATCAGAACAAAACTATGTAAAAAAAGAACAAGCTTTGGACTTAAAAATAAAATATGAAAGAAACGGAAAGAATAATTTAGAAACTTACATAAAAACATACAACCAGAAACTTCCAGTCTATGAAAGACAAAACGGGTTATTAATAGGAGAACCATTATATCTTTTCTCAAATTTCACCGGGGAAGAAAGAAAGGATGTTTGCGCAGGTAACCCTGAAAAATCAAAGAAAAAACAAATATCTAAGGCTGATAAATTGAAAAAATTCTTATTTGATATATACAAAAATGTGGAGGATGTTAATGATGACTGAATACAGCATGGTTCTAGCTGAAAATATTCAAGACTGCAGTTTAGATTACCAGGAATTAGAGGGCTCAGTAAAAAATCTGATGCAGATGCATGATGGTTTAGAAACGCAGATAAGGGAAATGAAAACACCTTTTCACAAATTTTATGCAAAATTAAAAAGAAGCTTATTTGGCGCTCCAAAACATTCAGCAGAGGAAGTAATGAACATGCAGCTAATGATTATTAGGCAAATTAGAAGAGCTCTTGAATTTAATTCAAATAAAACTCGAACAAAGCTTGATACAATTATAAATTATTCAGAAGCATCTGACCTAAAAATCGAAGAAAATCTGCAATATAGGGCAAGAGAAAAGCCAAGGTTGGAAGAAACAAGAAAAATATTGGAAACACTTTCATCAACAATTCAAAAAGAAGACAAAACAAAACAAGGTTTCTTTGAAAAAGAGCATGATTATAAAAAAGTATTAAGAGGATACAAAGAAAATACTCACAAATACGATCTTGCAACTGATGCTGTTTTAGATTTATTGCAACAAGGCAAATATTTGGGTTTGCAAGAAGAAATAATAAGAAATACGGTGCATACCTCTGAAAGATTAAGTGAAAAAACAAGAAGAATTGAAAATCAAATTTCAATTGTCAAAGGACTTTACGATTCAGTATTGAAGCAGCATAAACTTTACGTTACATTATACCAAGCAATCTGCGCGCAAAAAACTTATATCTCAAACCTCGATGATATCTTGATGAATGGACAGCAAGTCATGGAACAAATTGCAACAAAGTCTAATGTTTTAAATGGATTCAATGAAAACCCCAGGTTAGAAGGCATATCTGAAAATATTGAATATGTAAATTTAGACAGGCGTTCAGAAAAAGAGCTCTTGCTAGCTGAATATTTGGGAAGGTAAAACAAAAGCCTTATATAATATATTATAATGTTTTATTATGTTTTATAATATATTATAACGGAGGCAAAGATGGTACAAGCAATGATAAACTTAACAGAACACGAAGATAGAATCTTGAATATTGTAAAAGGCAAATTCGGACTAAAGAATAAGTCAGAAGCAATAGCTTTAGTGCTTGAAAAATATGAAGAAGAGATGCTAGAACCTGAATTAAAACCTGAATACATTAAAAAAATCAGGAAAATAGAAAAGCAAAAAGGGATTCCTTTCAAAAATATAATCGAGCTAAGAAAAATGATTGAGAGGGGATAATGTATGCCTATGAAGTTAAACCTGAATTACAGAGAACATTAAATACACTCTTTAAAAAAGATAGACGGTTATATGGGCAAATAATTAATAAAATTGAAGAAATAATTAATGTCCAAGATATAAATCATTATAAAAACCTTAAATATCCTTTAGAAGAATATAAACGAGTGCATATAGGACATTTTGTTCTTTTGTTTATTTTTTTAAAAAATGAAATCAGTTTTACAGATCTTGACCATCACGACAATGCTTATCAATAAAACAAAAAAAAAGTTAGCCTATGTAGGAAGTAGCATCACGCTCTTCTTTTTTATCAGCTATGCCTGCATTTTCTTTTGTTTTTTCCATCATCATCTTTAGATTCATTTCAAATTTCTTTGCAGCTTCTAATAAGGGTTTGGAATCCACATTGATTTTCAAATAAGTATTCAATGCAGTTATAACTTTTGCAGCTGATTCTGAATCTGGAAGTT
This sequence comes from Candidatus Woesearchaeota archaeon, assembly GCA_964359835.1. Taxonomy (GTDB): domain Archaea; phylum Nanobdellota; class Nanobdellia; order SCGC-AAA011-G17; family GW2011-AR18; genus CAYHUT01. Next base: position 2,255 of record CAYHUT010000060.1, on the reverse strand, counting down.
GTGAATGCGCCTCGGCAAACAAGCAAGTAACAGGAACCTTATTTCCCTTTAATAGCATAGCTGCAGTTACACCCATTATAATCCCTTCATTCAAGGGTGTTAAATTTAATTTTATCTTTGGATTTGTTGATGAGTAATATAATTTAATCTGTTCACTTTGCGATGGAATGCCCTCAACAACAATAATCTCTTTTGCAGTTAGTTGTTTTGCAATCTCAAAAATTACCTTTGAAATCTCCCATTCATGTCCTGCTACCTCTGTAATTGATTGGATAATAACTAAGTTGTATTTCTTGTTGTAAAAAATAGTTATAGGATTAATAACCTTAGATTTATGTATTGCTGTTAAAGGCAGGATATAATTGGATTCAATATGCCCAATTTCTTCAACATCTAAATGGTCAGTTAAAAATTTAGTAACAATAGTAGAAACAAGTCCCATGCTTGGAAAGCCTTGGATAATAATTGGATTTTTTGGTTTTTTATTTAATACAAATTTCATCTTTGCACCTTCAATTTATTGGAGATGCAGAAAATTTATTTTCTCGCACCTCAGGTTTAGCTGTGTTTTTTCGGTTTAAATAGTTTGTGCTTGGCATTAAAATTGTATTTAGAATAATCTATAATTGTTTGGTTTCAAAGCTGAAAATTAAATTTAAAATAATGGTAGATTTTTCAATAGAACTAACATCTATTTATTCAAATATTAATTTTTATGCCTCTAACTTTTCCTTTTGGAGAAGCCCAGCCACCAAATGCCTCAAGATATTGTTTTGATAAAGAACCTTGTTTGGTTAGAATTACATCAGAAAAATCTTTGTATCCTAATCGATTTAAATAATTGTTAAATTTCTGTGGTGTGGAATTTGTTTGGTTTAAATTAAAAAGCACATAATCTGCTTTTATATCTTTTGCAACTGCCTTTATCGAATTAAAAAATAATCCTTTCCATTCGCTTTCTTTCATACAGTTTAAGTAGTTTGAATTACCCTCAACCGAATCTACTAATAATACATTTTTTCCTTCTTTATCAACACAAAGAGCAATAATTGCAACGCCTATTACTTCAATCTCTTGTAATTTTCCAAATGTTGATTTCATTGCTGCTTTTAGTTGCAATAATCCAATGAAGGGGTCTTCTAAATAACTTAAACTTGCCTCCTTATTTGCACCATCTGGGTAGAATGCACAACACATTGTGTTATTAGAATCAAACAAATCAGTTACTACCCCTGATTGTATCTTAATTATTGAATGGTTGAATTTGAATGTTTGTGAAAATAATGATTTAATGCCCATCACTAAATCTGAAAGAGGCTCAACTTTCTTTGCTTCCCCTTGTTGTGCTATTTTTGAAAAATATTCCATTATTCTTTGAGCAGCTCCTTTATCTTTATCCTTCTTTAATGAAGCTATGTCCCCTTTAAGTTCCTGAAATATCTTACCTTGGCTTATATTTGATTCAAGAATATACTTTCTTGCTCCTTTTACTTTATTTATATCAAGCATTTCAGTAATCGGAGAGGTTTTTAAAGCGTCAAATAGTAAATTTTCATCTTTTTGTTTTGGAGTTAACATCAGAGTAATAAAAACTTCAACTAATTCAATTGGATCTGTTAGTTTTATTATGCCACTTACTCTTAAATCACCATAAACTTTGCCAAGAGGAAATGCTTTTCTTATTGGTTTTGAGAAGATGTTGTTCATTTTTTTTATTTCATCTTCTTCAAATTCAGTTATTGCAATCTTTAATAAACCCTGAATATCTCCTTGAGGTATAAATCCCAATCTTTTTTTTACATAATCCTGAATAAATTCTTCAGTTGTGAATGTTTCTCCATTAAATTTCTTTTTAACCCAGGAGATAAATAAATTTGAACTTCTTAGAATATCTGGTTGTGTTTTAGATATATCTTTTACAATATCTCTAATTTTTAATAAATCTTCTTTATTCCTAATTATCTTAGTAGTTCTGGTAAGAATAACAATAGAATATAAAATTTCCTTTGGGTTTCCAGAATCATTAGCAATACCTGCTAAAACTGAACCATAATATTTCAAATCGTCTTTAGTATTAATCAAACCGATAACATCGACAGCAGGGATGCCCAATTCTAAAACGTGTTGAAGGTTCTCTCCAGAATCTTTGGCAATATATACTATAACTTGTAAATCCTCTATATTTTTAATCAATCCAAGCTTAAGAATAGTATCTAAACTATATTGAGCATTTTTTCCAGAGTATTTAGCAATAT
>CAYHUT010000059.1:0-6178 GCA_964359835.1 Candidatus Woesearchaeota archaeon | reverse complement strand
GGCCCTGTCGGAAACTTTTGGAAAGTTTCATCAAAGGAAAGGCAGACAAAGTCTGCAGAAAGGCCGCAACTCGGGTTCAAAACAAAAATATTCCAAGAAAAGGGCGGGTCCAACTTGCTCGGGAATGGTGTGAAAGTCCCGATCAGGGCGTTATGGACCGGTAGCTCAGCTTGGTAGAGCACCTGACTTTTAGCCGGTAAAAAATATCGGAAAGTTATCAGGTGGTCGAGGGTTCAAATCCCTTCCGGTCCGTTTCGTTCGAACGTGAGCGAGACCTCCACAACGAAGTGAGGAAGGTCGCAGCAAGAGAGAATCGAAATGCTTCGCTTACCCTTGCAAATCTGTTTAGGAAATTCAAGAATGGAAGAAACACAAAAAATTAATCATTTTTTAGTTCCACACCATATTAAAATGTCCGAAGAAGACAAAAAAGCATTCTTAGATAAAAATAATATTAGCATACATCAATTACCTCAAATTTTAGCAACTGATCCAGCTATTCAATTATTGGGTGCTGTCGTCGGTGATGTAATAAAAATTTCAAGGAAAAGTCCAACTGCAAAAAAAACAGAATTTTATAGGGTGGTAGTATTATAATGGTTCAAAACAAATCCAAGGATTTGAAGCTTGTAGGGCATGCGCTTTGCTTAGCCCTAGAGGGAATATAATGGTTCAAAACTACAAAGATTTAATACAGGAATATTTCAAGGAATATCCACTTAATCATGCTAATATTGAGAGTTATAATGATTTTATCGAGAAGGGATTGCAAAAACTTGTTGATGAACTTGGAGATGTTATTCCCACAATTATTCCTCATGAAGTTGAAAGTTTTGTCATAAGGCTTAAAAAAATCTGGGTTGAAAAACCAGGTATTGTCGAAGCTGATGGAAGCAAGAGAGATGTTTATCCTGCTGAAGCAAGATTAAGAAATCTAACATATTCTGCACCAATATATTTAGAAGTAAGTGCTTATGTCGATGATGTTCAAAGAGAGAGTTTCACAACAATGATTGGAAAAATTCCAGTTATGTTAAAATCAAGATATTGTCATTTACATGGCTTAAAGAGAGATGATTTAATTAAGCATGGTGAGGATCCAGATGACCAAGGCGGTTATTTTATTATCAACGGAAACGAGAGAGTTTTAATTACTGTTGAAGATTTAGCATCAAATAGAATTTTTATTGAACAGAAAAGTACTGGGCCAAGTGAAATGACTGTTCGCGTATTCTCGGAAATGGGAAGTTATAGAATACCCCATACAATTGAACAGATGAAAGATGGTATTTTCTATTTAAGCTTCACAAGATTTAGAAGAGTTCATGTATTTGCAATTATAAAAGCACTAGGCTTGGTAAAAGACCAGGAGATTGTAAAATTAATTGCTGGTGATTCAAATTATGATTCTATTTTCATCAATCTTTACGACGTAGCAGCCATAAAAAATGAAGATGATGCCCTAGAATATTTGGCTAAGAAAATTGGAATTACGCAGGCTAAAGAAATCAAAATAGAAAAAACAAGAGAACAGCTTGATAAATATTTATTGCCTCATTTAGGCACAACTGAAAAAGACAGATTAACTAAAGCTTATAATCTTTGCAAAATGACTAGAAAATTGGTTCTAGCAAGTGAAGAGGGAAAACCTTTATTTGACAAAGATCATTACATGAATAAAAGATTAAAATTATCCGGGGATTTATTAGAGGATTTAATGAGGACAAATTTAAGAAATTTAGTCCAAGATATAATGTACAACTTCCAGAGATTAGTCAAGAGGGGAAAATTCCAATCAATAAAAATTATTATTAGGGATGAATTATTAACCTCAAATATTAAAAGCGCACTTGCAACAGGCGGATGGCCAGGCGGCAGAAAAGGCATTAGTCAGAATGTTGATAGAACAAACTGCTTGTCATTATCATCCCACTTGCAAAGAGTTGCTTCATTATTAACATCTACACAGGAAAATTTTGCAGCAAGAGCATTACACCCGACACATTGGGGAAGATTATGTCCTGTTGAAACTCCTGAAGGCACATCTATTGGATTGAGAAAAAACATGGCAATTATGTGCAGTGTTTCCAAAGGAGATGTAGCAGAAGACAAATTGAAAAAAACACTTGAAGGTTGCGGTGTTAAAATGATAGGTGAAAAATAAATGGTAGACGTATTCTTAAATGAAAAATTCATAGGCAATGTTGATAGTGCTAAGGAGTTTTTAAAGAATTTAAGATTTGAGAGAAGAAAAGGTGCATTGCCATTAGAATTAAATTTCAGCCATAATGAAGATTACAATGATATTTATTTAGATACAACAAAAGGAAGAGCAAGAAGACCTTTAATTGTTGTTGAAAATGGAAAACCTAAATTAACAGAGAAACATATTGAAGATTTAAAGAAGGGCGAGATTAAATGGGAAAAACTTGTCAAAGATGGAATAATTGAATATATTGATGCTGGTGAAGAGGAAATATGTTATGTAGCTATAAATGAAGAAGAATTAACAAAAGAACATACACATATTGAAATTGGCCCAATTATTATTTTAGGGTTAGTAACTTCGCTAATCCCATTCTCTAATTTTGGCGGCAGTTCTAGATTAATTAGAGGCTCTAAAATTCAAAAACAAGCTCTAGGATTATATGCTGCTAATTATTTATTAAGAATGGATACTGATGTAAGTGTTTTACACTACCCCCAAATGCCAATCACAAAAACATTCATGCATGATGTTTACCATTTTGAAAAACATCCTTGCGGACAAAATATTGTAATTGCCGTTATGTCGCATGAAGGTTATAATATGGAAGATGCAACTATCTTGAATAAATCTTCTGTTGAAAGGGGTTTAGCAAGATCATCTTATTTCAAGCCATATGTTGCTGAAGAAGTAAGATATCAAGGCGGATTAGTTGATGAGATTGGAATTCCTGATAAAGATGTCAAAGGTTATAGAAGTGAAAAAGATTACAGATTATTAGAAGAAGACGGCATTGTTTATACTGGCGGAAAAGTAAAAGACGGGGATGTAATGATTGGAAAAATCAGTCCTCCAAGATTCTTAGGAGAATTTGAAGAATTTAGTATTGCTGCTAATATCAAGAGAGAAAGTTCAATTGCTTTGTCACACGGTGTGCACGGTATTGTTGATTCATCAGTTATCACAGAAAATGAAGATGGAAACAGAATTGTAAGATTAAGATTAAGAGAATTGAGAATACCTGAAATTGGAGATAAATTTGCTTCAAGACATGGCCAGAAAGGTATTATTGGAATGATTGTACCTGCTGAGGATTTACCATTTACAGCATCAGGAATTACACCAGATATTTTATTCTCACCCCATGGTTTACCATCTAGAATGACAATATCCCACTTAATTGAAATTATTGCGGGAAAAGCTGGAGCTTTATCTGGACAATATATTGATGGAACTGCATTTGATTCAACTCCTGAAAAAGATATCAGAAAAATGCTTCATGAAGTTGGCTTTAGAGAATCTGGTGTTGAAACAATGTACGATGGAATTACTGGAAAGCAAATGACTGCAAGAATTTACATTGGTAATATTTACTATTTAAAATTAAAATACATGGTCGCAAATAAATTACATGCGAGAGCAACTGGAAAAATACAATTACTTACAAGACAGCCAATTGAAGGAAGATCACAGGGCGGCGGTCTTAGAATTGGTGAGATGGAGAAGGATTGTTTCGTTGCTCATGGAGCATCATTGTTATTAAAAGAAAGATTTGATTCAGACAAAACAATACTTCATGTTTGTGAAGATTGTGGAATGCTAGCAATTTATGATTCATACAAAAATAGAGAAATTTGCCCTAAATGCGGGGGCAATCCAAAGATAAGCACTGTTGAAATTGCTTATGCTTTCAAACTTTTGATGGATGAACTAAAAGCAATGTGCATCTATCCAAAATTAGGATTAGGAAAAAGGTACTAAAAAATGGAACACGTTTATAAAAAAGTCAGTTCAATAACATTCGGAATGTTGTCACCTGAAATAATAAAGAAGATGGCAGCTGTTAAGATAGTAACACCTGAACTTTATGATAAAGAAGGGTATCCTGTTGATGGCGGTTTAATGGATGTCAAATTAGGAGTTATTGATCCAGGCATTAGATGTAAGACTTGCGGTGGAACATTAAAAGAATGTATGGGTCATTTCGGCCATATTGATTTGGCAAGACCGGTTGTTCATTTAAATTATGCTGATGTTGTTTTACAATTCTTAAGATATACTTGTAGAGAATGTGGAAAATTATTAACTGATAAGCCTGTTAAAGTTGAAGTTACAGAAGAAGAGGCTAGTGCTTCAAATCCTGTTGTTCCAACTGAAGCAGCTTCTGAAAATATTGAAATTTCTGCTGAAGTAGCTGATGTTCCTAAAAAAGTTCGCGGTATAAAAGTTGTTAAAAAATGCAGTGCATGCGGCGCTAAACAATTACCAATTAGATTAGAAAAGCCAACAACTTATTTAGAGGATGAAAAAAGATTAAGTTTAATTGATGTTCGCGCAAGGCTAGAAAAAGTTTCTGATGCAGATGCTCAGAGTCTTGGATTAAATACTATTTTTGCAAGACCAGAATGGATGATTTTAACATTATTACCTGTTCCTCCAGTTACAATCAGACCTTCAATCACATTAGATACTGGTGAAAGAAGTGAAGATGATTTAACACACAAATTAAGTGATATAGTAAGAATTAACCAGAGATTATTTGAAAATATCAATGCTGGAGCTCCAGAAATTATTGTTGAGGATTTATGGGATTTATTACAATACCATGTAACAACTTATTTCAATAATGAAGTTCCGCAGATTCCGCCTGCAAGACATAGGAGTGGGCAGGCATTAAAAACAATTTCAGAAAGAATAAAATCAAAAGAAGGAAGATTCAGACATAATTTGGCAGGTAAAAGAGTTAACTATGCTGCAAGAACAGTCATTAGTCCTGATTCAAAGATTGAATTAAATGAAGTGGGTGTTCCAATGACAGTTGCTATGGAACTATCAGTTCCTGAACGCGTAACAGAATGGAATGTTAAAAGAGTCAAGAAATTCGTCGAGAATGGACCAACAAAATATCCAGGTAGCAATTATATTGTAAGACCTGATGGCAAGAAAAAGAAAATCACAGATGAAACCCACGAACAGTTATTAGAAGAATTACAACCAGGTTATATTGTTGAAAGACATTTGATGGATGGAGATATTGCTATTTTCAACAGACAGCCAAGCTTACATAGAATGAGCATCATGGCCCACAAAATCAAAGTTTTACCTGGAAAATCATTTAGAATTAGCCCAGCTGTTTGCGCGCCTTATGGAGCAGACTTTGATGGTGATGAAATGAATTTGCACGTTCCACAGAATGAGGAAGCGAGAGCTGAAGCAGAAATTTTAATGATGGTTCAGACACAACTTATAACCCCCAAGAATGGAACAAATGTTATTGGTTGCAACATGGATTCATTGACAGGAAATTATTTATTGACAAGAGGTTTGGATCTTGATAGAGAAATTGCTATTCAACTTTTATTCAGCGCCGGTGTTTACAGACCAGAGAGATTTGAAAAATTCAAAAAAACCGTTTCAGGAAGAGAAGTTTTCAGTGCCATGTTGCCTGATGATTTTGATTTCATTGGACAATCAAAGGGAAGAGTTCCTGTTATAATTAAAAAAGGCCATCTTGTTGAAGGTTTAATTGACAAATCATCAATTGGAAAAGAGAAAGGCGAATTAATAAGGGCAATTTGCGCTCAATATGGGAATGATGTAGGCATCGATATCCTTGGAAAAATTTTTAGATTAGGAATTGGTGTTGTTTCACACTTTGGATTTACATCTACAATTGCAGATACAGATTTACCAAGCGATGTAACTGAGAAATGCAGAGAGGCAGTTTACAATGCAGAAAGAAGAGTAACACAACTAATTGAACAATTTGACTCAGGAGAATTAGAAGCTTTACCTGGATTAACACAAAAACAAACATTTGAATCAAAAGCTGTTGAAGTTTTAAGCAAGGCAAGAAACAAAGTCGGTGAAGTTGTTTCAGAAATTAGCAATCCAAATAATCCAACAATTATCATGGCAACCTGCGGTTCAGGCGGTAATTTGTTAAATTTAGCTATGATGTCCTCGTGCGTT
>CAYHUT010000058.1:0-6227 GCA_964359835.1 Candidatus Woesearchaeota archaeon | reverse complement strand
TATATTAAATGACTTTAAAGATGAATTTTTATTGTTAAGTGCCAAAGGAAATAATTTTGAGTTAGTTTCCAAAGAGGGTTTGCCTAAACCTGGAAAAACTTTCAAAGAAGATGAAAAAGGTAAAATAGATTTTTGCAAGATAATTACCAATGATTCTAATTTAGTAAAAGAACTATTATTTGATGTATCTAAAGAATTTAAACAAGTAGTTGTAAGGCATGATTTTATAATTAATGGATATGAAATACCCAAGCAATATGAAAATGATGCGGCAATGGCAAGAGCACATGGATTAAGAACAGGTGTAATTAAAAGAGAACTAGAGATTGATGGCGTTGTTGAATCCAAAGAATTTAAATTTAAGGGTTAATTTTCTTTATAGACGGTAAAACGAAGGTTTTATAAAGCTGTAACCTACAAATTTCTTTAGTTGAATTAGCATAGATTAAGCAGTAACTTACAAAAAAGAGGAAAAAGAGGGCATGCATAAGAAAGTAATTAGAAGCATTAGCTATTATTACACTTCTGTTAGGGATGATGCTAATTATATTTATTACTCTGTCAATATCAATTCATTTGGAACATTTGCTGTTGCGGGCAGTTTGTTTTCTATTGAAGAAAAAGCTGCAAAAGAAGAAATTACTTATCAAACCCCTTTAGGCAAGGTTGAGATTCATAGCTGGGCAGGATATATTGCGTTTGTATGGGCGATATTATTATTAATTATGTTGATATTTGTGATATACTTATTAGTTATTAATAAAAGTGAAAAATCTTGAGAATGCATGGATTATTTTTTCCTTTAATTGATATTTATCTGTTTTTATTAAACAAGAATCATAGTTTTCATAGTATTGATTGTCTTCATCTCTGTAAAGGATGTATGAAAAGATATAGCCTTCCTTATCTGTAAAATAGCTGCCTTGAACTGGAATTATAACTTCATTTTTTCCTTCAAATGCATTGATTGGAATTACTTCCATTCCCTCTATGTTCAAATAAATATCTTTAATCGGTTTTGTTGCTTCAAGACTTAATAATAATGTTGAATTTTCATTTAAACTAATAATTTTTGGACATTGAAATGACTTTATTGTTAAAGGTGGATTTTCTATGAGATTTATTTTTAAGAACTGGAATTTCTGTTTGTTTTCTTTTTCTGCAACTATTTCAATTTCATTTTCTGGATTTTTTAATCTCAGTGTTATTTCTTCTGTTGCTTTGTTTTTTAGGTTAAATGATTTGCATTGGGTTGATATGCAGAGGTTGATGTTGTTTATAGGTTCTTCTTGATTGTTAGTTATTGTACATACTATATTTATTTTTTCTCCCGGTTGAATATTATTTCTTTCAGGCTGGCAGTTTAAATTAATTTCATCAAAGTTGTTTAGTAGGAATTCTCTTTTTAGTTTTTCTATAATGTACATTGCTTCTGCTTTTCTTATTAATTTGTATTTTTCTGAGATTTCTAGATGGAAATTATAAATATTGTTGTAGTTGTCTACTATTTCCGCAGTTGTTGTAACATCTTCAACTTTTGGAATGGGGAATAGGAAAAATTCTGTTCTTTTTTCATCGGGTTTTAATAAAATGGGCTTGATATTTTCTTTTGTGTTCATTGGAGCTTTTTTTAGCTGCAAAGTTATTGGAACGTAGTAAGAATTTGGATTTTCCATTTCTATTCTTACTGGCAGGAAACTTAATGGCGAGATTTGATTTATAATTGGATTAATTTTTATTTTTACATTGGATGTTATTTCAGTTTGTTCGATTAATGTTGAAGAGAATTTTGGCTCTTCTGGAATAATTGTTGTTTCTTTTTCTGATTCCCATTCATATTTTATTGATGGTTCGTTTATTTTACTTGAATATTTGCTGATAATGTGGTTTTCGTCAACGTAACCAAGCTGGGCGAATGTTGGATCAAATGGAAGCCATTGCTTGTTTTCTGGAAAATAAACTTCAACCCAAGAATGCGGAATCCATTCTTTGCCTATTAATGCGATACTTGAAAATCCCTGATTTTCTGCATCCCAAGAAGTGGAACTTCTTGCGAAGCCCTCTACAATTCTTGCTGGAATGCTTTTTGCCCTTAGCAAGGATGTCAGCAAAATTGAGAGTTCATTGCATGTTCCTTGCTTGTTGTTTAAAACCCAGATAGAATCCTTTTTTGTTGGATCTGATATTGTTGAAAGATTGTAGTTAATATTTTTGTAAACCCAATTTCCTAATTCGAAAGCAATTTCGTATTCACTGGTTAGATTATTTGTCAGTTGATTTGCTAAATTTATTATGTTTTCATTGTTTGAATTTATGAATTCATCTGCTTCCAGATATTGTTTTAGATTTTCATAAATTTTTAGAGGGTAATTTGCAGTTGTTATTTCAATTGGTGTTGGATTTATTTTTATTTTGTTAATTATTTTTGTGTTAAATTCATTTGTGTTTTTGTAAAGAACTAAGATTTCATTGCTTGTGATTATGCTTTTTTCCGGTTCGGGTGTTATTTTTGTATTTTCTATTTGTTGCGAATTTGTGTTTTTTGGGAAAAAGGTAATATTTGCCAAAATATTTGCTTCTGTTTTTGGAGAGGTTATTGCTTTGAATTGCAAAGTAGTTTCTATAATTTGTTCTGAAATGGCTAATGCTGCTGTTGAAACTAGAATAAAGATTATGCTTATTAGTATTACCTCTTTTTTCATCTTGCCGCACTATAATCTTACATTAATATTATCTCTATTTTTTTCAACTATTTCTTTAGATTTTTTTATCAAATTATTTAGTAACTCTTTATTTACATCTGTTTTTGTGCCATATTGAAATTCTTCCCTTAATGATTTTGCATCTTTTGTTTTCATTTGCTCTGCTGATTTTTTTAAATTAGGGGAAATTTTTTTTAATCTATCTTCTTTATCCAAACACCAATTCAGCTTAGTTTTTTTCATTTTTTATTACCTCTAAAAATATTGATTCACCTTTTATTATAACTCCTTCTTTTATAATGGATAAAACTGCATCATTTTTGTTATTAATCTCTTTTATTAAATCTTCTTTTTTAAGTATTAGGGGGATTACTGGCTTAGTCCTCAGTTTTGATAATTCTAAACAAAAATTATTTACTTCCTTAATTTTATCAGTCACGAACAATACATCCACATCATTAAATTCTTTTTTACTTAAAACTGAACCAAATAAAATTATTAATCCTGCCTTTTCAAAAGATTGTATTGATTCAGCATATAATTTAGAATACCCTCTCAGATTTCTTTTTTCTTCCAAAATCAACAATTCAGATAGTTTAATTGCTTCTTGATTATTAAAATTTAATGAGTAATATAATCCATTTCCAATGCTTTTGAATAATACTACCTGATTTTTTTCCATTTCTTTAAGTATCTTAAAAGAGCTTCCAACGCTGATATGAATAGCTTTTGCTATTTGATTAATATTATATCCTGTTTCATTTTTATTCCTCAATAAAAACTTTAATATTTTTGCTGTGTTTTTTGTTATCATATTCAATAAAAATGAATGATTATTCATTTAAAGTGAATGTAACTATATAAATCTTTCTATTGTTATGCTCTTGACTTTATATTTTATTTGCTTGATTTTAGTGAGGGTATTAACCAATTTTTTAATCAATGGGGTATTGTTTTTAATACCAAAAAATGTTAAGTTAATACTATTAACCTTATAACCTTTTTTAGTTTATTTGGTTAATGATATTAACTAATTATTCTTGTATTTCTATGTATTTATATATATGTATAATTAAATATTATTATGCTTTTGTAAATAGAAATATTTATAAAGCTGTATTGTGCTATTTTAGCTATCTTGAACAAGAAAAAAGTAACCCTGAGTGTAGATAGTAAAGTATATGATTCTTATAGAGATTTTTGTGAAGAAAATGGGTTATTGCTTTCTAAGAAAATTGGTATTTTTATGAAAAAAGAGATTGATGAAAGTATTGGGAAGAAGAGTGAAAAATGATTGGCAAAAGATTATTAGCTGAAAAAAAGAGGAGGGTTTAGATATAACTAAATAGTTATAGTTATATACTAAAAAAGTTATACCATGCTCACGAAGACGCAAATTAAGATAATGAAGATTTTTATATCTGCTATAACCGAGAGGTTTAGCATCAAGCAGATTTCAGAAATTGCTAATAGCTTTTACCCCCTTATACACCGTTCAATGGCTGTTTTGCTAAAAGAAGGGTTTCTTGTCAAAGACAAGCAAGGTTTTTTAAGCTTAAATTATAAAGAAAATAACCCTTACTTAGCTTATTTTGAATCATTAAGGGCTGATGAATTCCTGAAGAAAAATAAAACAATAGCCTTGTTTGCAAATAGCGTTTTAAAGAAAATAGATGAAGATTTTTTTATATTGCTTATTTTCGGCTCTTCTGCTCTTGGAAAAAAAAATGCAAATGATATTGATATCTTATACATAACTGACAATAAAAACAAAGTGAATGAAGCAGATAAAATACTCAGAAATATATCCTCTAATTTTACCTTAAAATTTGATATTAGTATTATATCAAGACAAAGTGCTTATGAAATGCTCTCTAAAAGGGATTCAATAAATATTATGAATGAAACACTAAACAACCACATCTTGATTTTTGGGGCAGGGAACTATTATAGGATGCTTAAAAATGCTAGATGAAAAGAAAACCAAGGAAGTTGAAAGGAGAATAGCAAGATTTTTAGCAGATGGAATAATAAAAAAAGATAATAATAAAAAATTTGTTGATTTCTTTTTAACTAATTCAGCAAATTCCTTTGATTCAGCAAAATTGCTTTTTGAAGCATCATCTAATGCAAAATTGCAAAACTCGCTGGGGCTTAAAGGGTTTAATGGGTTTTTATGGGTAATAAATTCAAGCTATTATTCCATGTTTTACATGGCAAGGGCCATGCTTGAAGATAATGGCATAAAAATTAATGCAGGAATGTCCATTCATTCAGTTGTTTTTGATGCATTCATTCATTATTTTTATTTAACCGGAAAACTGCAGAAAAATATCATAGGGCATTTTATTGAAGCCAAGGAAGAGGCTGCTGAGCTTCTTGGAAAAGAAAAGGCTAAGGGGCTTGTTGAAGATTATTACCGTGAAAAAGACAAGCGCGGAATTTTCACTTATGAGATGGGTGCAATTGCCATGCAGGGAAAAGCCCAGACATCACTAGAAAGAGCAAAAAAATTTAATGAAGAAATAAGAAAAATTATTGAGCTTAAATGATTAAAAAAGAGTAAAAGATGAAGATATTAGCTGAAAAAAAAGATATGAATGAGAAGATGGTTTGGGCTATTGCTAGAAATGCGAGCCATAGACGAACTTACGAGGCTGAAAGTAGCAAGAAAAGAAACTTGTTTTTGGTGTTATTATTTGCTGTTTTGCTTGTTTCCGCTGGATTGGTTTTTTTAACAAGTTTTTCTTTTTCAAACATTACTGGACATGCTGTTGATGATAATATTGTAATTTCAAATGATGGAAGCAATGCTGTTATAGGAGATACAGAAAATAATTTTATTGTTGGCGATAATAATCTTATTGTTAATGGTGATAAGCCAACAGGAGATACAATAGACCCTAGCAAACCTAACAACGAAACAGTTATAGAACCTATAATTGATATATTGTCTAATGATATTAAATCAGATACTGGAGATTCATTTACCTATAAATCATCTCTTGGCGATGTTAATTTTAATCAAGAGTTAATAGTTGATGATGTTGTTGACACTGAAGTAATAATTGACAACACTTTTGACAAAACTTTATTTCAAAAGAAATATGAATTAACAACAGATTATAAAACCTCTAAAAAAGGCTCAAGGTATGAAGTAAAACAAGTTTGGGATATTCCCCTTGGTGCTAATAAAATAAATGATTATGCTTTTGAATTCTGCAAAGAAAATCCTGAAACTTTTTGGGATATGGCTTTTAAAAATCCAACCAAATATAAATCTTGCACATTAATAGATTATTCTATTGAATCAGAAAGATATAATATGAATATAGAAAAAACCTCTTCTTTACAATGGACAGCAACATTAATTCCAAAAAACAATTCTTTAGTCTTCAAGAAAAAGATTATAGGTGGAGAGCCTGTTGATGTCTTAATACTAGACCCCCTTATAATCGACTACATCACACCAACAGGCACTGCTTATTGGACAAAACAAAACTGGTGGATTGTAAATGTTTCTGA
>CAYHUT010000057.1:0-6345 GCA_964359835.1 Candidatus Woesearchaeota archaeon | reverse complement strand
ATGTTTATGCACAAAATGGAAGTTATTTAGTTGTTTTAACATTAAGCGATGTAAATTCAGTTATGACTAAAAATGTAACAATAACTGTTGCAGATACTCAACCAAATTTAGTAACTTGGAATTACCCTTTAACTGATTTTGAAGGTAATCAAATAAATTTCTCAAGTTCAGTATTACAAAGAAATGATAATATTGTTTCTATTATTTGGACTTTTGGCGATTCAATTACTGCTGCTGGAGAGAATGCAACACATACTTATGCTCAAAATGGAAGTTATAATATTTCATTAACAATAACAGATATAGATAGTTCAATTACTGCAACTGGAACTGTTAATATTGTTGATACTGTACCTACTGCTGACTTTGTTTATTCACCTTTGAATCTAAATGCATCTGATATTGTAACATTCAATTCAACTGTAACTGGTTACGATGTTCCTTTGACTTATTCTTGGGATTTCGGAGATGGTTCAGCTTTAGATAATAATCAGAATACAACTTATAATTATACTTTAGATGGTTATTACATAATTAATTTCAAAGTAACTGATGCTGATGGAAGTGTTGTTGATGTTAGTAAAAATATAACCATTGGAAATGATAATGGCAGAATGATTAATTCATATTTAGATACAACTTATTATTCAGATAATTCAACATTGACAATAAATGGTTTGGATAATAGTTTGATTATAGATTCAAATTTAACAAGACCTGTAACAATAAGAAACTCAAATATAAATTCAAGCACTCTTGTTAATGTAAATGTAACTTCTAGCAATTTAGTTACTATAACGGGCACAGACTCAGCAATTTTAAGATCTAATTTAATAAACTGCACTATTTTAAGGTCAACTGTAATTGATGTGATTTCAAGTAACTGTAATATTGTAGATAGTTATGTTGATCCTTCAGACACAACTGGTTCAGTAATAACTGGAAATTCAAAAATAATAAATTCAAATACAACTTATTCAACCATAGATAATTCAACAGTTTCAAACAGCAATGTATTTAATTCAACATTTTCAAATGCAGTTGTTTCTGATGCAAATATTACAAACAATGTAATTTATTCAGGAACAATAACAATTGACGGTCAAACTTATAATGCAACACAAAATGGAACTGCAAATGTTGTTGATGTAATTAATTTTGCTCCTACTGCAGCATTTACTGCTTCAAGTTTAAGTGTAAATACTGGTGATGTTATTAATTTCAATGCAGGAACTAGCACAGATCCAAATATACCAGGCTTACTTGGCGATTCATTAACATATTCATGGAATTTTGGTGATGGAATTAGTGCTGCTGGTGTTTTAGCAAGTCATTCTTATTCAACTGTTGGTTCATATACTATAAGATTAAATGTAACTGATAGTTTTGGATTAAATAGTTCAACAACTCAAACAGTTACAGTAAGCACTCCTGCTGTTGTTTCACCTTCTGGGGGTTCATCTGGTGGCGGTGGAGGCGGTGGCGGTTCAGGCGGTAAAACTTACGAAATTAAAGAGCTTTTAGCTGAACAGAAATTTACAAATTTAAAAGCTGGCGATGAAATTGCTTTCAAATATGATAATTTTTGGTACAAAGTAAGAATATATGGATTTGGTTCAGTAATGGATTTTAGATTTTCACCAGGAGATGCAAAATATTATTTAAATAAAACTTCTCAGGTAAATATTAGTTTAAATGATGTTAAAAATATTGGCGTGACATATGATAAATGGGATGGCACATATGGCAGCGTTACTTTAAATCTTTATGATAAAAAAGCTGTTGCTAGTACTGTAAAAACAACTACTTCTATATCTGGGGAGAATAAAGCTGTTGAAACAAAACCAACTGAAGCTTCAGGTAATGTTAATGTAAAATTCGGCGAGAAAGATAAAGCTGTTGTTGCTGAAAGTCATTGGTATAATTTAAACATTTCAAAGAGAAAGTTAATCGGCGCAGGAATAGCAACTGGAATAGTTGTTGTAGGAATTGTTTTTTATTCTGCTATAGCTGGTTTATTCGGCGGAAATACTGCTGTTAGTTCTAATGGTTCTACTAAGAAAGGTAATGGAAGAAAGAAGGGAAAGTAAAGGAGAAACTAAAATGAATAAACTACAAAAAATATTAGGATTGGGCGCACTTGTTGTTGCTTTTGGAGGATGGAGTGGCTGTGATAATTCATCTCAAAGACAAGAATCCATACAAACATATAAACTTCCTCCTTCTTGTGTTGATTTAAAATCAAGTCATAATGAGATTTATCTTTGTGAAGACTTTGATGGGAATTATAGTTCATATTATCTTAATCATGATAAAAAAGCATGGATATTACAATATAGATTTGTAAAAACCAATTCTAAGGAATAAAATTAAAATGGTTCTTAATAAATTAAATTATTGTTATTTCCCACTTTCTGAAAGAGATGAAAAGATGAATTTTTATTATGGAGGTAATAGGTTAAGTTACTCAAGTGGAAATTGGGTTTTGACAGATAGTCAGTCTGTTGCTATTCCTTGCGAGGAATTTGTGGTTAGAAGAACTTTAAATCAGTTAAAATTAGGTGAAATAAAGGGTTTTGGTTACACTAAACAAAGCTTAGAGAAAGCTTTATCAATGTTTAATAAGATGAATAGTAAATAAAAGGAGGTCAAGATGAAGCAAAAGAAGTTTATTGTCCAAGAAGATTGTGAGGATTGTTTTGATTCTAATAAAATCACTGATGAACGCAAAGAGGGTTATTAATTCTTAATTATATAAAATTTGTATGTGCTCCAGATTAGATTTATATTCCTATAATAAAATTCAGCATTTAATTCGGAACCCAGTGCCATTGCATCGGAATGGTCGTAATAACCAAATGTCCAGAATCTTTGAGTCTTTATATGTTTTAGGCCCTTAAGATTGGATTTATCGGTTATTTCCTTTAGTTTTGATTCGAGATTTTGCTGTTGAATACCTGTTGGAAAATCTTTTGATGAATCTCTTATATCGGCCATAGCTTTTGTTATAAGTCTTAGTTTTAAATGTTTATGATACTCCAATATAGATATTAAATGGGAAGGTTTTTATATTGCTGTTTTACCTTATTAGTATGATTCAAAATTATAGCATATTCATTATAGGATTAATAGCTTTTCTAGGGGTTTTTATAGGTGAATTTCTAGCGTATCTCTCACCTGAAGAGATGAAACCTGGAAGAAAGTATTTTGTAATGTTTCATGTGTTCTTTATTTTAGTAGCGATTATTCTAGGACTTGTCTTTTTAAAGTTTAATCCTTACTTGTTTGTTGTAGGAATTGTAATTGGTTTAGTATTAAGAAAACCTTATTTTTATTTTGGCGGTTTGTTATTTAGTGCAGGTCCTTATTACTGGATATTTGCAATTTTGATATTTATTATAGGTTTGTTTATTGGAACTTTGTTAAGACCGTTTATACATTTAGAATATTTTTTAATTGATATTGGTTTGTATTTTGCAGTGGGATTAGCTGTATTTTTTATTCCATATGATTTAAGCTCGTTGTTTATTGGTGGTTTAATCAGCATGTTTTATCTTGAAATGGCCAAGAATTGGAAAGAATTTAACAAGTGGAGGGAACAGTAATGTTTTACTTAGTGGGAATTGGTTTAGGAGATGAAAAGGATTTGACATTAAGAGCTGTTGAAGTTCTTAAAAACTGTGAAGAGGTTTATTTTGAGAGTTATACTTCTATTTATCGCGGGGATTTAAAGAAATTAGAGAAATTGATTGACAAGAAATTAATATTTGCAGATAGAAAGATGGTTGAGGTTGATTGCAATGTTATTTTAGAGAAAGCTAAAAAAAGTGATGTTGCGTTGTTAATTATGGGTGATGTTTTTTCAGCAACAACTCACGCAGATATAATTTTAAGAGCTTCTGAGATGAAAATTGAGGTTTCTGTAATTCATAATGCTTCGGTTTTAACAGCAATTGGTGATTGCGGTTTAAGTTTATATAAATTCGGCAAAATTGCTTCAATACCTTTTGTTACAGATGGATGGAAGGTTGAAAGCCCTTACGATATGTTAAAAGAGAATAAAGATTCACATACTCTATTTTTACTTGATTTAAAAGTCAATGAAAATTCAAAGAATTTTCAAGGTTTAGGCATAGCCCAAACCAAAGAAAATAAAACAATGACTTTTAATGAGGCAATTGAATTTTTAATGAAGATTGAAGATAAAAGAAAAGAGAAATTAATAAGTGAGAAAACAAATGTTGTTGCACTTGCTGGTTTGGGTGATTCGAAAGCAGAGATATTTTACGGTCCTATTTCAAAGATTTTAAAGAAGAAATCTAATATTTATCCGCAATGTTTGATTATTCCTGGCAAATTACACTTTATAGAAGAAGAGATGCTTGATAGATTTAAAGTTTGATAAAAAGAAAAAAGACCTTATTCAAGGTCTTCGTATTTAGATTTTCCTTTCTTGGTATCGTTTTCTTTTGTGATATCTGCAACAATTAATGTTGTTGTTTTTTCGATGCCTTTGACTTTTAGAAGTTTGTTTATTGTAAATTCCCTCAAGTCAATCATGTTCTTTGTTTTTAAACGGGCGATTATGTCAAATTCCCCGTAAACAAGATGTAAGCTAGCTACCTCATCATGGCCCGTAAGCTCTTGTGCTACTCTTGTTGCGTCTTCTCCACGAACTGTTATTAATACATATGCTAAAACCATTTTATTACCCCCTATAGTTTTGTGATGCTTAAAAGACTCTTAGTCTTTTGACATCCCAAAAATCCTTAGATTTTTGTGATCTGTTCTTTCGTAAGTATTGTGTTCGGTATAAAAACTGATTCTTTGTTTTTAGTCTCTATTTTTGTTTCTAAAAGGTTAATTGAAATAACACGGCCTTCAATACCCTTGACTTTTATAGTATCTCCTATTTTTATCTTTTTTGTTTTCTTTATGTAAAAGCCAGAGAAGATATTTGGGATTACATCCTTCAAACTCAAGATTATGAAGATTAAGATTATTACTAAGATTATTGCAAATATTATCCATAGGATTTTACTTGAGATTCCTAATTGATTCAAAACAGCAATTAAACCAATTAAGTAAATTATGTATTTTACTGCGGAAGATATTGTTTCTTCTAACTGAACTTTCATTTTTAGCTGTTTATGAATAATTTGATTTAAATCTAGGCCTTTTAGAACGTGTTTTATTATATTATTGAAGATATTTGCGAAAACTAAGGTAAGTATAACTATAAGGAATGCTGTTAAAAGATTGATTGTTAATGTTGAGTATTCCATGCATTTACTTAAGAACAGGGGTTTTTAAATGCTACGATTTTGCCTGAAAATCGTGCATACTCAAGGACATAGTCTTTGACATGTTACTTATGCTGAGAATAATAAACCCGAAAACCAGAGCCTTTACCAAGCTCTTTCACATTGCCATAAATCTCTTTCATGGTAATGGCCCTGCGCTCCCTCACCCACCCCGGCTGCCTTCGCTACGCTTCGGCTAATTATTTTATTTGAGAATAATAGACTCTAAAACCGCTGCCTTTTCCCAACTCTTTTACATTGCCGTAAATCTCTTTCATGTATTTGGATAAAACTTCACCGCCTTTTTTATGCCTTGCAACAAGCTGTAAAGAACCTTTTGCTTTTAGATATTCTTTTGAATCTCTAATTAGTTTTAAACATAAATCTTTACCAGCTGTTTGCGGAGGATTTAAGAGAATTGAATCAAATTTAGCATCTATTAAATTAAAACTATCTGATTTTATTACTGTACCTTGTAGATTATTTAATTTTAGATTAGTTGAAGTTAGTTCTAATGCTCTTTCGTTTATATCTGAAAATGTAACTTCCAATGTTGGTTCAATTGTTTTCAAAGCAATTCCAATTATTCCATAACCACAGCCCAAATCCAAGATTTTTTGATTCTTTTTTATTACTGCTTTTTGAATTAATAATTCTGAGCCAGTATCTACTTTTTTTATTGCAAAAACACCTGATGATGCGTAATATGGAATGAATTTCTGTATTCTTTTTATTAAGAACTGATTTTTGTATAAAACTTTTTCAGATGTTGGTTTTTCGGTGAAATAGTGTTCCATATTAGTTTTTCCCTATTTTCTTGATTTTTTTTCTTTCAAGATTTAAATAATTTTTATTAGAGGTTATTGTTTTTCCTATTTTGCTTTCAAGCTCCTTTCTTGTATTTTTTGCAATATTTCCGCCTTCTTTAGCTGAATCTTTGCATTCATTAAACCCCTTTGAATCTTTTACTTTTGTTATATCAGTTGTTGCTTTCTCGCCAATCATTGTTAAAATCAATTCCCATTCATTCATGTGGTCTCTT
>CAYHUT010000056.1:0-6452 GCA_964359835.1 Candidatus Woesearchaeota archaeon | reverse complement strand
TTTTTCAACATCTTTTATATGCCTCATAATTATTGGATTTTCTATTGAAAAATAATATAAAATTCCTTTTACATAAAATGCATTTAGAGGTTTTCCTTTATCTAAGGCAGGTTGTGGTTCTTTTTTTAATGCGGGCTTTATGTATAACAACTCTATCTCTCTATGGGGAATTAAAGAGTCTCTACTTGATACTAAAAAATTATGATATTTAAGAAATCTATGTATATAGATATCTGCTTTATTCATGGTTATTTCTTTTATTGGTTTTGAAAATCCAGCATCAAAAATATTATAAATCTCTTCTAATGGCAAGACGGTTATTATTTTTCCAACTCTATAAGGTATTGAGATTGAAAAGGTTCTTTTTAATAATGCGTTTATTAGCTTGTTTGTGTCTCTATCAAAAACAGGCAATTGCTCTGACATGTCAAATATAATATCATTTAATCTCCTATCATTACTTACTTTTTTTATGGTTTCAGTTTCCATTTTTATCTTCCATAAAATATTTCATATTTTTGTTTTAAGTAATTTAGTAAAACAGAGTTAGAACAACAACTTTCTACTACTATACGATGTTTTCCTATTACTCTTGTGTTATAATGCGGCAGTTGTATTCTAGAAATTATTCCTTCTAATGGGCGAATATAAATAATCTTACCTAAACCCATTGAAGCAGTTAATTTTAATTCTTCTTTATCAAAACTTTCTAATCTTACCGGTAAATTTGATATCAATGTTTCTAATCTTTCAGCACTACAGCGCCTATTGTCATTGATTGTAATATTATCCGTTTTCATGTTTGTTACTGTAATGTAATAAATTAAAGTGATTTAAATAGTAATCTGTGATAAAACAAGTAAAATACGATAAATTTATATATTTAACACGCGTTATACTTGTTATGAAGCAAGAGAAGATAGAGACAAGTGCAAAAGGTGTTCCACTTACTTATGGCAATGTTTTCAAGTTTGACAAATATGACAGGTTAATTTTGAAAGAGCTTGATGAAAATGCAAGAAAATCATTATCAGAATTATCAAAAAAAGTCGGTTTGTCAAGAGATGCTGTCCGAAATAGAATTAAAAAATTAGTTGATAATAAAGTGATTATTGCCTTTACTCCAATTTACAATCCCCCTAATATGGGATTCCCTATAATTGATTATGTTTTTATTTCTCTTTACAATCCAAGTGAAGTGCAAGAAAAAGAATTTCTTAAATTTTTAAAGAGCCACAAGAATGTGACTTATGTTGCAGGTTTAATAGGAAAATGGGATTATATTTTAGATATAATGGCTAATAATCCTGGAGAATTTGACAGGATATTAAAGGATATAAGACAAAGATTCCCAGAATTAATAAAGGATTATGAAATATATGGTGTTCTTCAAGAATATAAATATGAAGAGATTGGAAGATTAGTTTATGAATAATTACTTTTTAAGTTCTATAAAGACATATTTTTGGTTGCCGTGCTCAAATTCCAATGTTTTTGTTATTTTAAAGTTGAATTCTGTTGAATATCTGTTTAAAAGTTCTAAGTTTCTGTTCATTAACAAGACGATTGAGCCTGATTTTTTTAAGATATATTCTGCGTTGTAAAATAAATCGTGATAGATTTGTTCTATTGATTCAGCAGTGTGGGTTTGAGAGATTTGCGGCGGAAAAGTGATTATTTTGTCTATTGAATTTTTTTTAAATTTTGAGTCTAACCATTTTGTTTCTAATCTAGAGAATTTCAATGACTTGTTTACGCCTGCTAACTTTGAATTAATCTCTGTGTTTCTTATATTGGACATTATTTCATCAGCAGCTGTTAAATTCACTTTAGCTGTTTTTTCCTTGTCCTTAAAATTACATTTTTTTAGTTTTGTTATTAATAATTTATCTTTTAGGTGTTTTTGTGGTGAAACGTTTAATGCAAACATTGCAGCTTCTATGCAAATTTCTCCTGTTTTTGTGAATGGGTCTAGCAATGACTCTTTTTCTTTCCAATTTGCAAATTTGATTAATGAAAATGCAACACAGGCATTTATTGAAGATGAAATGATTTTAATTCTGTAATCTCTTTTTGAAAGTTTATAGCCTACTAAATCAATTCCTATTATGCAATTTTCTTCATTTATATCTGCATAAATTGTTGTTATGGGATTGTTTAGATTTACTGGTATTTTGTATTTTTCATGAATAATTGTGCCAATTCCTTTTTCTACATCCAATGAATTGAAAGAATGTGTTCCGTTTCTTTCGCATCTGACTAAAAATGTTTCTTTGATTAATGCTTTGAAATCAATTTTCTTTGCTAATGCTTTTATATTTTCTAATGTTTTTATTTTTGCTTGGTCTATAAATTGATAGATGTAAATTAAAGAACGCGTGTTGTAGATTAAAGTTTGAATAGTGGTGGCCCTGCGTTCCCCCACCCGCCCCGGCTGCTTTCGGCTATTTTCTTCTATCTCCACTAAGATTCTTCCTGGATGAATTATTTCTGTTTTTGCTTTGATTAAACTATTTATTTCATCTATTGCTATTTGTTCAAGGCCTTGGACTGAGACTGCGATGTATTTCATGTTAGTAGATGATGTTGAAGTCCTTATATATCTTTTCTGCGGGGATTTCCTTGAAATTTATACCTGTAACATCCGAACCTAATGGTCCTAATTTTAGAAGTTTGATGAATTGATTTAATGTTTCCTTGTTACAATTTGCCAATATTTCAACATCACCATTATTTAGGTTTTTTACTGTGCCTGTTACGTTTAGTTTTTTTGCATTTAATTTTGTAAAGATTCTGTAGAATATGCTTTGCACGTTGCCTTTGATTAGAATTTGAAAGGTTTGCATTTTAAAATTAAAAAAATAAAAAAAGCTTCAATTTACTTGTTTGAAGCTATTACGTAGATTGCCTTTAATGAGCCTAATAATGCTGCAGGTATGACGAATACTACAATATTTCCAAGAATACTAGCAAGCCAGTTCCATGGTAATAAAGCAGCTGCACTTCCGCCAGCAACTATTAATGCTAAGCAAGCTACTAAAAATGGTACAATCTCTTTGTCTGTAACATTCAAAAGGCCTACAATAAGACCTAATACTAGTAATGCACTAGCTGTCCAAGTTTTATCTCCCATAAAGCCGAATACAATTGCAATTAAAAGGCCGATATAGAAAGACCAAACCCCCACTTTTTCCATCATTGATGCTTTTGCCATAATTTACCCCTCCTTTAAATTTAATTAAGTTTTCAAGGTTTTAATGGTATTTAAACATTGCTTTTATTATTTTTCGATAAATACTTTTTTATAGTCCTCCTTGTTGATTAAATCAGAGTGCAAAGAAATTAATATCTTAATTTCCAGCACCATCAAACAAGTTTGAGGTGATTTTAATCGAATCAAAAAATTGGGATGCCTATGCAAGAAAATATCACAAGGATATTGTAAGTCCTTTTCAGAAAGGGGTTGATAATCCTATTTTTAAAACAATAGATTTAATTAAAAATAAAAATAAACTTGTTGCTGCTGATATTGGCTGTGGGCCTGGAGATTTATTAAGTTTTTTGTGTTCCAAGTTTAAAATAGTTCATGCACTTGATTTTTCTAAAGAGATGCTGAATATTGCTCGAAAAAGAAATAAAAAAAATAATATTGTATTTGAGAAAGCAGACATGAGAAAGCTTTCTAGTTTGAATTTAAAACTTGATGTTGCAATTAGTGTAAATTCAATAATGTTTGTTTCATTTGAGGATATAGATAAAAGTTTAGATGAGATTTACAATTCTCTAAAAAATAATGGAATCTTTATTGGAATATTTCCTTCAATGGAGGCAATAATACACCATGCAATACTTGTTTATGAAAGAGAGCTTAAAAAAGACAAAAGAAATGCATTATCAAGAGCTAAAAAAATAACAGAGATAAAAAAATATTGTTTTGTTCGCGGAATTTATGATGACGGCGAGAAGCAGAAGTTTTTTTATGAATTTGAACTTTTGGAAAGATTAAAAGAAACTGGTTTTAAAGATATAAAAATTTCTAAAGTAATTTATCCTTGGGGCAAGCAGGGAGATTATGAAAATTTTCCTGGAAAACCAGAGATGTGGGATTGGTTTGTTTCTGCAAGAAAATGATTAGGATTTTTATGCTTTCTTTGCAATATAGATAGAATCTGAATTGTTCAGGATTTTTACTCTTATATTTTTAGCTGGATTCTCTGTGCAATCTACAATTGTTATTGCGCGGTTCTTTGCAGATGCAATTACTTGGTCTTTAAACCAGCCTTTGCAGATTACTGTTGCGTTTATTATTTCGTTTTTTTCAAATACCAATGGAATACGCTTTGTTTTTTTAATATTGAAATCATTTGCTGTTTGCATCAACTTATAATTTTCAGCGGTTTCAAGCGCTTTCAGATGCCTGAAGAATTTGAACCACGTAAGTTGCTTTGCTTTTTTTTCCTTTCTTGAGAATTTATAGATTTCATATTTTTGAATACCAATTAAACAGTTTAATTCTTTTGCAAATCTGATTAGTTCGATTAAATCCTCGTCATTGACTTTGGGCAGCCAGACAGGTACTAAGTTAAGTTGGATTTTTGTCTTGCTTATTTCTTTTATTGATTCAAGAACTTTTTTTAAGTTGTAGTTTTGATTTCCGAAAAGTTGCTTTGCTTTTTCCTCGTTTAAAGTATGCAATGAGATGTTAATTCTGTTTAAACCTGCGCTTTCTAAGTTTTTTATTAAATCTTTTGTCAATAAAGTTCCGTTTGTTTGCATTGAGATGAATTTTATTTCTTTAATTGCCTTGATTTTTTGTATTAGTTCGACTAAATGAGGATAGGCTGTTGGTTCGCCAACTGAATCTATGTTAGCTTCAATTTCATTGCATTCTTTTAGTTTAATTACCTCTTTTAGCCAGTCAATAAGATAATCCGGTTCGACTTCGTAGTTTGTTTGATGCATCTCTGAATTAGCGGCTGTTGAGCAGAAAGTGCAGTTCATGTTGCAGCAAGATGATGGTCTTATTTGCAAGAGATTTGTGCCACGAT
Organism: Candidatus Woesearchaeota archaeon; assembly: GCA_964359835.1. Lineage (GTDB taxonomy): Archaea > Nanobdellota > Nanobdellia > SCGC-AAA011-G17 > GW2011-AR18 > CAYHUT01. Next base: position 1,404 of record CAYHUT010000056.1, on the reverse strand, counting down.
CAATTATGCCAAATTGTATTATTCCAACTAGGGGGATTTGCGATTCTCTTGTAATATGGATTATTTGCATAGGATTTGTATTTTGAGAAGGTTAATAAAATTAGTTGTTTTTTAAATATTTAGTTTTTTTATTTCAAAGGTTATATTCTTCAAGTGCATTTTAAAATTCAACATGAAAAGTACAATTACCAATGAACTTATAATACTTACAAAAAACAACTGCCAGCCATTGTTATAATTTATCTGGTTTGTTACAATAGCTATTGCGAGACCAATAAAATAAGTAAATAATATAATTATTGAAGTATTATAATATTGCAAGTATTTGTTGTATTGTAAATCCAAAAGATTTTTCTTTATATTGTCGCTTATTTCATGCATAGCTATTCCCCAAAAGCTATTGCAAGAAGAACCAATCCCAACACAACCATAATTACAGAAATAATGGCGGTCACATATTGCTCTTTTATGAATGAAGGTATTGAAATGATAATGCCCACTACTGAAAAAATAACTCCTGTAAGGGCAATTAAGTTTTTTGTCCTATGTTTCATTTCAATGGTATTCTGTGTTAAGTTGTTCATATAGCTTTCTATTTATACTTAAAATTTAAGATTTATAAATCTTTGGCATAAAATTCTGAAAATATTTCATTTTGATTAGTATCTTTAGATTACAATAATACTTAAATAGATTAAAAGCGAGAGTTGATGATTAATTGGAGGGGTACAAATATGTCAGATTTAAAATATGGGCTTTTTATTGATGGAATACTTTTTGCTAGTGCTATAAATCTTTTTATAGGTGCTGTTTTTATTCCTCATTGTGGAGAAACAAGGCTTATATGTCCCTAAGGAGACAAAAGTGATGTCGGGATATCTTCTGCCAAGTAAGTTAGAAAAAATGACATGCGAGAGGTTTGAAAATAATGAATTTTGCAGGCCTGTTTTAGAATATGGTGGAAAGAAATTCATTTTAAAATATGATGATAACAAAGGCATCAGTGGTGTCCCTTTTGAAATCAAGGAAAAATAAATGAACGATTTACAAAAATTGCCAAAGAATTATCCAGGAGTTTTTAATGAACATGGAAGAAAAGGTTATTCTCTTGGAAGAAAGTTTGTTATTGAAACTGGAATTGATGCAAAGTTACAACCTGATATGCGTACTTTTATGAGTTCCGAAAAAGATAATTTCTTTTTTCCATTTAAAGATGGAGAAATTATATTTAGTTATTCAATAAATGGGTTAATAGATGTTTTGTATAACCGAAAAATTGTAGATTCATGGAGAGATATAAAAAAAGATCAAAAATTGGAATTAATGCATGTTATAAAGCGGCTTTGTAGGAAAGATTATAGAGGGTTTTGAATAACCCTCCGAAAAGAATAAATTCAAGTTCTA
>CAYHUT010000055.1:0-6465 GCA_964359835.1 Candidatus Woesearchaeota archaeon | reverse complement strand
TTTAGAATGTAGTCGTGCCTTGATCATCCCAAAAACGAGCGCCTTTCAAACCACATCCTTTAGGATGTGGTGGCGCATCGTTTTTGTGATTACAGCATCTACTTTTCTTTTTGAATCTTCTTTATAAATTCTGTCCAATATATCTTCAGGATCTTTTTCATTGACAACAACCGCGGGATAAACCATTGCATCATCCATTGCTGAAATGCAGTTTTTGTTTCTGCTATCCAGTTTTGGAATAAAAGCCAGGGCATTATGTTTGCTGTAAATCATCTGATTTGCAATTTCAATTAAGGCATAACTCTTGCCACCATTCATAGAACCTGTATGTAAGATTATTTTTCCCCTTTTTTCATCAACATTAAAATTAGTCATAATATGCCTCTTAACAAAACATATAAATAGTATCATTTTTAAACATTATTGAACTCAAATATATACTAAAAGACATTAATGTCTTTTCGGATATGCTGTCGACTTAGTCGACCCGCATATACTAAACAAACAATGGCAAAAAGAATAGCAATAGTTGAAAGGAATAAGTGTAATCCGCTAGGTTGCGGAGATTACCTTTGTATTAGGGTATGCCCTGTTAATAAGATGGGAAAAGAGTGCATTGTCAAGGCAGATTATAAAAAAGCAAAGATAGTTGACGAACTCTGCACAGGCTGTGGAATATGCCCTAAAAAATGTCCTTATGGTGCTATCTCAATTATAAACTTGCCAGAAAAACTAACAGACAATCCAATTCATAGATATGGTCCTAATATGTTTGAACTATTTAACCTTCCAATTGTAAAACCAAACACAGTTGTAGGTATTATTGGTAGAAACGGAATTGGTAAATCAACCGCATTAGCAATTTTATCAGGCATGGTAACGCCAAATCTTGGAAATTACAAAAATCCCCCATCAACAAAGGAAATTCATAATAAATACTCAACATCAATTCTTGGAGATTATTTTAAAAAATTATTCAGCTCCAATTTAAAAGTTTCCTACAAACCTCAAAGAGTAGAACTTTTAGCAATTTCATACAAAGGCCATAATGTTTCAGAACTATTAAAAAAAATAGATGAACGCGGGGTCTCTGAAAAATTAATGAAAGAGCTAGATATGGAAAATCTTTCAGACAGAACAGTTGAGCAATTATCAGGCGGAGAACTGCAAAGACTTGCAATTATTGCCGCTTGTTCCAAAAAAGCAGATGTTTTTTATTTTGATGAACCAACATCATTTTGCGATATTACTCACAGAATAAAAGTTGCAAAAATAATCCGCGAATTAGCAGTTGTTGGTTCAGTAATTGTTGTTGAACACGACCTAGCAACATTAGACTATATCTCAGATGAAATACAAATTATTTATGGAGAACCAAGCTGTTATGGTATTATCTCCCAATCAAAATCAGTTCGTCGCGGTGTAAATGAATATTTAGACGGTTATTTACCCGATGACAACATGCGTTTCAGGCAGTATTCAATTAAATTTTCAGATGCGCCAATGGAACAATCAGTTAGTAATTTAATTTTATTTGAATATCCTGAACTAAAAAAGAAACTCGGCAATTTTCATATAACTGTAAACCCTGGAAAAATCCATCGCGGTGAAGTTATGACAATCATAGGTGCAAATGGTTTAGGAAAAACAACTTTCATGAAAATGATTGCAGGCGTTTTAAAGCCAGACAATACTGAAACCCCTAAATATAAAATAGCTTACAAGCCGCAATATCTTGATAATACCATCGAAGGGACAGTTGAACAGTATTTAAGAAAAGTTGCTGGTTCAGAATTCATGTCTGGGTGGTATAAAACAAATATCCTTGAAAAATTAAATATTCAAAAAATTTTAGGCAATCAAATTCAAACTTTATCCGGCGGAGAATTGCAAAAAGTCCAGATTGCCGCAGCACTTTCAACAGACGCTGAAATAATTGCAATGGATGAACCCTCAGCATTCATAGATGTTGAAGATAGATTAGCGGTTGCTGAAGTAATAAAAGAATTTGTAATTAAAAAAGAAGTTTGCGCAATTATAATTGATCATGACATTCAATTCATAGATTATCTTGGAGATTCAATGCTCGTATTTGAAGGAACACCAGAAATCGAGGGAAATGTTTATGGCCCGGTTTCAAAAAGAGATGGAATGAACAGGGTTTTAAAAAATCTCGACATTACATATAGAAGAGACAAGGAAACTCACCGCCCACGAATCAACAAGCCAGGTTCCCAGCTAGACCAAGAACAAAGACATAAAGGAGAGTACTACTACGGGTAATGACAGTGCCTGTCCTTACTAACCTGCGCGAGGGTTTCACTTCGTTCAAGCCCTCTAATCCGCCCCGGCAGCCTTCGCTACGCTTCGGCAAAAAGAAATTTGTTAAAAAAATGGAAAATAAACCTCTCTATGAAAAATATTTAAAAGCTAAACATTGGGAAAATCATCCTACTAAATATGCAGAATCATTTGCAAATTTTCTAAAAGAAGTTAAATTTAAAGGCCTTGTTGTTGATTTGGGTTGTGGAAATGGCCGGGATGTTAATGTGTTCTCTGATTTAGGTTTTAATGCCTCAGGAATAGATTATTCAGAAGAAGAGATAAAAAATGCTAAGAAAGAATTTTTAAATCTTAAATTTGAAGTTCAAAATATTGAAAATACTACTTTTAAAGACGAATCAATAGGTGCTTTATTTATAATTAATGTTATTCATTATCTAAATAAAGAAAAAGCAATAAAAGAGATGTGGAGAATATTAAAACCTAAAGGTTATTTATACATTCATTTTAATATTTCTATTGTAGATAAAAATGGAAAAATCGATTATAATCATAAAGAAGAACATATACTAAAATTAATATCTAATTTTAAAATCTTACATAAAAATATCTTCAAAAGAGTAGATAAACTGCCAATAGAACATACCCACACTGTTATGGAACTAATTCTCCAGAAGCCATAAGCATTATAAACATTTCTACCTTATTAATTGTGCACACATATTCGCTTAAGCCAGTGATGTGAGCAGAACCTTTATCCCTCGTGGATAGATGTGAAGAACGGCTGAGGCTTAGGCATTTCTAATTCTATCGAGGCGAAGTCCGAAGATAGAATAAACTTCAAATCTTTGGATTTGCGGATGAGGCTTAGGCAACTTTTAATTCAATTATATATTTTTTCATCAAAATCCACCCAATTCTAATAGTGCCCAAGAAGTTATAGCTATAATAGATATATTCACTGAAAAGTTTCTACATTTCATAAACAATTAAACTATATGTTGAATAACTCTTTACAAAAAGTATATACAAAAAGACTTTATCTTTTGTATATACAATGGACATATACTATTTATTTAAAATATATGTCCATTAGTATATTTCAAAATCAAAAAATGCTTATAAACAAGTAAAAATCAATAACCACATCTTGTGTTTTGGGGGTAAAAACACCACAATATATTGTGTTTCAAACAAATGAGATGTCCGTATTGTCAATATGAAGAAACAAAGGTAATTGACTCCCGAGAGTCAGAAGATATTGTCAGAAGAAGAAGAGAATGTTTGAAATGTGAAAAAAGATTCACAACACACGAGACAATTGAGTCAGCGCCATTATATATAATCAAGAAGGACAACTCAAGAGAGCTTTTTGACAGGGAAAAACTTAAGCGCGGAATTATCAAGGCCTGTGAAAAGCGCCCTGTTGAAATGGAAAAAATCGACGAGGCTGTTGACAAAATTGAATCCAAATTAAGAAAAAATAACGAGCTCTCATCAAAAGAAATTGGTGAGGAAGTTATGAAACAATTAAAAAAATTAGATAAAATTGCATACATCCGATTCGCATCTGTTTATCGAGAATTCGAGGATGTTTCAGATTTCAAAAAAGAACTTAATAATTTAAGGTGAAAAAAAGTGGAAAAAATAAATCTAACAGAGAACCAATACAAGGTTATTAAAGACAAATATTTAAAAAACGCACCATCAATTGAAGCATGGTTAGAAGTAGTTGCAAAGAATATTGCACTAGCAGAATTGATGTATCATCCAGATGTTTCTGAAGAGGATGTTTTTAGGGGTGTTTCATATGGAACAAAACAAGTTGATTTGTACGACGGAGAATCAGCAAATATATTCTTGCTTCATCAAAACACAAAAGATTATTCTGATAGAAATAAAAACTTTAGAAAATACGTTGCAAATTTAATGCAGATTGCAGAAAATCCAAAATTCTCAAATGAAATCAATCAAACAGCAGAAGAATTCTATAACCTAATGGCCAATTTTGAATTTCTGCCAAACTCACCAACTTTAATGAACGCAGGCAGAGATTTACAGCAATTATCAGGATGTTATGTTCTTCCTGTTGAAGATTCAATTGAAGGAATTTATGAAGCTCTAAAAAACATGGCTTTAGTTCACAAATCAGGCGGTGGAACAGGTTTTTCATTCTCAAGATTAAGACCTGCAAAAGATAAAGTAATGACAACTCAGGGAATTTCTTCAGGTCCTATTTCATTCATGTCAATGTTCGACAAGTCAACAGATGTTGTTAAACAGGGCGGAACAAGACGTGGAGCAAACATGGGCATAATGAATTATAATCACCCAGATATTCTAGATTTCATACACTGTAAAAATCAAAAAGGTTTCTTGGAAAATTTTAACATCTCAGTTGGATTAACAGAAGAATTCATGAGAAAAGTTGAGAACAATGAAAATTATGATTTAATAAATCCAAGAACAAAAGAAGTTGTAAAAACATTAAATGCAAAAGAAGTTTGGACAGATATGATAAAAAATGCCTGGGCAACAGGAGATCCGGGTTTTGTTTTAATAGATAGAATAAATAATTCAGATTCAAATCCAACGCCAGGAATTGGAGAAATAGAATCAACAAATCCTTGCGGTGAACAACCACTTTTACCTTACGAATCTTGTAATCTGGGCTCAATTAATCTTTCAAAATTCATTGACAGCTACACAAAAGATTTTGATTATAAAAGATTAGGAAAATGTGTTACATCAGCAATGCATTTTTTGGACAATGTAATTGACATGAATAACTATCCTTTGGCCGAAATTGAAGCAATGGCAAAAGGAAATAGAAAAGTGGGTTTAGGTGTAATGGGTTTTGCAGAATCATTAGCAATGATGGAAATCTCTTACAGCTCACAAGATGCAGTTTCAAGAGCTGAAAAAGTAATGAAATTCATAAATGATACGGCATTAGAAACATCAGAAAATTTAGCAGAGAAACGCGGAGTATTTCCAAATTACAAAGATTCAATCTACGATGTTCGTGGTTTATATTTCCGCGGCCAACAATCTGCAATGAGAAACGCAGCAAGAACAACAATTGCTCCAACAGGCACAATTGGAATTGCAGCGGGATTACAAGGCGCAGGTATTGAACCATTTTTCGCAGTTGCCTATGTAAGATACAACGCAGCTGGAATAGATGCAATAAAACTTGGAAAAAAGGCCGAGGAAAAAGATACTTTCTTCGAGGTAAATCCCGTTTTCAAGGAAGTTGCTTTGAAAAATAATTTCTTTGGAATAAAAGAAGAAGAATTATGGAGAAAAATTGAAGCTAATCATAAATCAATTGTGGGCATTTCAGAAATTCCTGAAAAAATACAAAAACTTTTCTTAACAGCTCACGATTTAACACCAATGGATCATGTAAGAATGCAAGTTGCTTTCCAGAAATACACAAACAACGCAGTTTCAAAAACCGTCAATCTCCGCAGAGAAGCAACTGAAAAAGATGTTGAGGAAGTTTACAAGCAAGCATTCAAGCAAGGAGCAAAAGGTGTAACAATTTACAGAGATGGCTCAAAAGACCAACAGATTTTAAACATCAATGAGAAAAAGACCGAGGAGAAAAAACAACCAGAAAAACCAAAAAGAGGCTCTGGCTTTGGTGAAAAATCCGCTTATTACTGTATGGAAACAGGCCAAGGACCTTTACATATCCACATTAATTACGACGAGGAAGGACCATTAAGAGTTTTCGTAAACATCTCTCCAATTGGAACAGAAGTTTCAGGCCTAACAACAGCTTTAGGCATAATGATTTCCAAATATTTAGAGATGGGTGGCGACCCCATAAAGCTTTTAAAGCATCTCAATTCCATCAAAGGAGACAAGCCAATTGGTTTTGGTCCAAGAAGAGTTGATTCAATACCTCATGGAATATCCAAGGTAATAAGAGAACATCTTGTAAAAACAAATAAGCTTGTATCTCTAAATGGACAAAATGTTTTAGACTTGGGACAAACTACTCTGCTAAAACCGCAGGAAAGTTCAGTCTCAGTTTCAATGGTTTCGAACCTGTACTGCCCAAAGTGCTACAGCTCAAATGTTGAAATTGTTTCAGGATGCACAAAACCAACATGTTTCGATTGTGGTTATAGTTAATGTAGCTAAAATAATAAACTACATCAAAAGTAGTTA
>CAYHUT010000054.1:1858-6517 GCA_964359835.1 Candidatus Woesearchaeota archaeon | reverse complement strand
CTGCATGGCGAGAAAAAAGACTTTGAAAAAGCGAAGATAAAAGTGAATCCAAGCAAGAAAGGCAAGGATGTTCGTGAAGTAAAATAACAGGATAGTTAAGAAGCAATGGTATATTCTGGAAGGATAAGCTTTTTATATACCAATTAGTTATAAATAAGAGAGGTGATGTTATTGAAAAAAAGTATAATAATAATTAGTTTGATTCTAATCTTATTTAGTTTTGAAGCATATGCAGCAAGCACTGAAGATTTAACATTAAAACTAGACAGGAAAGTCTATGGCACCGAGCAGAATTTTGAAGGTTCTATGTCATTTAATATGGCTGGTGAAGTTCAGAGTGATGCTATAATTGGGCTAGTTGTTGATGGCGAAGCATATGGTAAAAACTTTGTTGATGCAATGAACTCAGTCAGCAAGGGAATATTATTAGCTCAAAGTTTTCAACTTGATTCTAGACGGGCAGCTATTTCAATACCTTTTTCAAATGCAGGAGATAATTATATAGGGATAGATTTCAAGGATGCTAAAACAATAAAAAGCATTAATTTTGATGTTAGTGCAATATCAGCAATTAGTGATTTAAAAATCGATTTTAAAAATGATAATTCAACAGACTGGATTTACAGAGGTAATCCTTTGGAGGGAACTTTCCCAGCTACAAGAAATACAGTTTTTGTTACAAATGATTCTTATTTAAAAAATTTTGAAGATATTGGTGTTACAAGTTATATAGAAGATAAAACATTCTGCGAGAAAGTAACTATTAAACCTTCAAATGAATATATTATTGAAGCTATTGTTGGAAAAGAAAAAGCTGGTGCTGGACAAGTATATGGTGCAATTATGAGGGATATCACAAAACCTCTTGGAAATATGGATTTAGCAACAGATTGCTATCGTAAAGCAGATAATAATGAATCGAATAAATTCTGCTGTCAATTAACTCCTGCGAATATGAATATTGCAGATCCTAAAGCATTAAATTGTAAAATAGATTATGGATTTGATAAAGAAGAAGATGTATTTGTTTGCGTATTTCTAAATGTGCCTGCTGAGTCTGAAATTGAACCAGCTGTTTATTCAATTGCACAGGAAGCGGAAAATGTCGGAATTGTAAAAGCATATTATGGTGGAAAGGATGCTAAAACTGCTTTCTTAAAAGAAGATTTTATGATTAGAGCTTACAGTCATAAATTTAATACAAAATTAAATGTTGGTGAGAAAAAAACAATAACATTAGATGGTACTGCCCTTACAAAAGCAAAAATAAAAGCAGGGCAGGAATTGATTATTAAAGTAAGTTCCTCAAGTGCGGGAAATATTAAATTTGATAATTTAAAAGCAGAGATTACATTATTGTCGGGAGCGGGAAGCAAGATTGTTGGTTTTAATCCTGTAAGCGTATATCCTACAAGAATTAATTATACAGGAAAGGTTACAATCCCTTTAAGCTTCTTTGACAATGCAATAACCCCTCCCAATACTGGAAGTGATTATAGTACTTATGCAGCAATACAAGAAAATGAAGATGATGAAATTACAAGTGAAACTATTGATTTCAATGTCATTGAAGGGCCTGTTGCCAAAATAAATCTAGATAATCCATTCCCAACAGCAGGAGATTCTGTTAAATTTGATGGTTCTAATTCTAAAGCTAGAACAATAGAAAAAAATCAATCAATACCAATAGTTACATATAAATGGAATTTTGGAGATAATGAAACTGCTGAAGAGGTAACAGCGAGTCATATTTTTACAGAAGAAGGTAGTTATGATGTTATTCTTTCAATAATTGATAGAGACAAGATTGGCGGAAGAGCATTAATTACAGTTGAAGTTGGAGGAATATCCGGCTCAATTATAGAACAACTTAATAAAAGCTTGAAATTTGTTGAAAATGCAAAAGCCGATATTGATAAAAGTAGCGATACTGTGAAAGAAACAGCAGATATGCTTGGAATTTCAGATATATTTGCAAATGCAAAATCTAATTTAACTGAATTGTTGGCAACAGCTGAAGAAATAAATGCAGATGGGGAAATGAATGAAAGTGAAAAAAATGCCCAGTTTGTTGAGATGAAAACAGCATTGGAAGCTATTATGAAAGATGTTCCAGTTGACTTTAAAGTCTCTGTTGTAAAGTTTGATTCAAATGCAGACACTCTTTCTGCAATACCCAGTGCTGCTGAATTAAAATTAACAGATGAAGAACAGTTTAGTGAAAAATTATTAAAAGCGCAGGAAGGAGTAAGTGTAAAAGCTGAAGCAAAAACTGTTACAATTGAATCCAAATCTGGTGAGAAAGATGAATATGTTATTATTACTAAAACTGTAACTGGCGGCAATGGAGATGTTTATGAAATTTTACCAGCTGGTTTAGAGAAAAAGGAGATATTAACAGATGGCGCTGAATTAGTTATGACTGATGGAAGTGTTTTTAAAGTTTCGGGGAATGATGAAATAATTTATACTGCCACTGGAGATGTTAAAAAAGCAATTGAAACTATCACAATTGTTGTTCCATCTGATTTAAGCAGTATAGAAGTTAAACCTCCTGTTGATGATAGCGGAAATGTTCAAAAAATAGAAGCTGTTTGTGGAAATAATGTTTGTGAAGTTGGTGAAGATAGTAGCTGTTCTAAAGATTGCAAGGTAACTAATTGGCCAATCATTATAATAATACTTGTTCTTGGTTTATTAGCTGCAGGAGCATTCTATTATTTTATGGTTGTTAAAAAATCAACCAAACCTGGAGCGGCAAGAGTATTATTTAAAACTGAAAAAGACTATGAATCTGTAAAAAAATATGTTGAAGATTCATTATGGCACAAAGGCTTTAATGAACAGCAGATTAGTTTGGTCTTAAGAAAAAAAGGATGGACTGAACAACAGGTCAATGGTGTTATTGCTGAAGTAAAGGCAAATAAACCCAAGGAACAAACTGCTGAAATGCATACTGCTACAGAGGCTAAAAAATAAAAAAATTAATATCGGCCAGAAGTAGGTGAACCGACTGCTATGTAGGTAAATCCTTTTTCTATTAATTTTTTTGGATTATTTATCATTCTTCTTCCATCAATTACCAGATATTTAGGTTTTACTTCTTCTTCAATTATAGATTGCACACCATTGAATTCTTGTGAATCATTGCAGATGTAAACTGCGTGACTTTCTTTCAATGCTTCCTGAACAGAATTGCAATAAAGTATTCTTGAATAAAGATTATTTTTTTCAGGTGCAAAAACTTTTTGTGCTTCATGCGTTGCTAATCTATCATAAGCACGAATTGCTGTTGCTCCTTTTCCTAGCATATAATTTATTCCATCTATAGAAGATGCATCGCGCATGTCATTTGTATCTTGCTTGAAAGCTAGACCTAAAATTGCAATTGTTTTATTGTTGAAATCAAAACCTGCCTGCTTGTCTGCCCTTTCCAATAAATAAGTTTTTTGATGCTCATTTATGTTTAAAACGTTGATTAATAAATCAATATTAGATTGAGATGCTCCCATTTTAGCCATCTGTGTTATCAAAGATTTTATGTCTTTTCCAAAGCAACTTCCACCTGCACCATTGCTAGGATAAAGCCCCCAATAACCTATTCTTGAATCAGAACCAACTGCTTCTCTAACTTTTTCAACTTCAACACCAGGAATGGATTCACCTATCCCTACAAGAATGCCATTTGTAAAACTTACTTGTGTCAATAATCTGGTATTTGCAACATATTTTACTGCCTCGGCTGACTCGGGACTCATACGAATTATTTTTGTTTTCGGACTTTTCAAGAAATTTGCGTAAACATCATCAAGTATGTCAAAATCTTCTTGATAACTAGCACCAATGGCAATTCTTTCTGGATGTTTTGAACCTTTAACTGCCTCCCCTTCTGGAAGGAATTCTGGATTTGAAGCTGCGCCAACATTCTCGCAATTTGTTTTTCTTATAATTTCTTCAAGATGCACAGCAGTTCCAATTGGAACTGTGCTTTTATTTACAAGAACAACACGTTTTTTATTTTCTCTATTTGCTAAAACATTACAAACTGATTCTGCTGCTTTATCGTAAAAAGATAAATCGGTTTCATAAGAATCTACTTTTGGAGGAGTAGGTGTGCAAAGAAAAACTGCATCAACTTTATTTAATGCTTCTTCAAGATTTAATGTAAAATGAAGATTTCTTCCAAGTTGTTGAAAGATTAATTCAGGCAAACCTGTTTCATCGACATAAGCTTTTATTACATCTGCGTTTCCAGATTGATAGGCTTCTATCTTTTTTTTATCAATATCATAAGCATAAACAGTATTACCAAAATGAGCTGTTGCTGCTGCATGTGCCAATCCTACAAAACCTGTTCCTATTACTGCGACTCTTGCCATTTTTGTTAACCTCCAACCATCAAGAATTAATCTTGAGGCATACTCACCCCTTTTTTATGTTAATATGACTTTATGATGTTCAAGCAAAGCTTATTTAAATATCTTTCTGCTTTTTATCTAATTTCCTTTTCTCTCCAGCCTGCTTTTCAACAATGTTAAACAGTTCATCAAGAATATTTTTTGGTAGGTTTAACTTAGTTCTTGCGAGACCTTCTAAAAAACAGCCAAGCTCAAATGCTGCCATCTCTTTCCCGAGTTTTATTTGATTTTTTGCTTCATT
>CAYHUT010000054.1:0-1848 GCA_964359835.1 Candidatus Woesearchaeota archaeon | reverse complement strand
AATCAATTATATTTTTTACGTCTTCTTTGTCTTTTGCCCGGTCTGTTGCGCATTTCATTAAAATTAAATCATGATAGTCTGCTGTTTTAATAATTAAATTACTTCCAAACTCATAAGTATCCCTTGCTCTTGTTTTCATTGCATCTGAAAAAATAAAGCTGATTACACTTTCTAAAAATAAATCAAATCTTTCATCCCCCAAAGTAAGCATTTCGGGTTGGTTTTTCTTTTCTCCATAAACAATTACAGAATTCATCCTCTTATAATCAATTGATTCTAATGCTTTAATAAAAATATCCCTATCTTTAAGGTTCTCAAAAACTAAGTCAATGTCTTTTGTAGTTTCTTTAATGCCATAAAACATCATGGCTGTCCCGCCAATAGCATACACTATTATTCTCTTTTTTAACGCCCTGCTTACATTCATCAGCAATGTTTGTTGTTCTTCAATGTTTATCATTTTTAAGATACTCCTCAAAATCTACATTATTAAAAGGGATATATACCCTCCATCTTTTTTCAATACTTTTATAGTCTTTTGATTTCATCTCGGGAATTATATATAAAAACATATCCTTTTTTTTAGGGTTGCACAAGGTGATAAATCTTTGTTTTATCCTTCTTGTTTTAAATAATGTCCTTGCAAGGTCATAGAGCGCACAAATCTGCCTCAAAAGATTATTTTGCTTTGCAAGGTTATACAATCTTTTCCAATTTTTTATTTTCTTAAAAAGCCATAAGGATGATAAGATAATTCTTATTTGTTTGCTTTTTACTGCATAAACCAGCACTTCTTCAAGTGAAGGCTCCCTGTCATATATAATATAAGTTTCGCTTTCAGCTAGTTTTATAGGGGAATTTTCATTTAAAATGGCTGTATAACTTCTTCCGCCAAATTTATTCTGCAAAGAGATATAATAAAGCCTTTTATTGTTGCTAAGCCTTCTTGTTTTTATATATCCCTCTTTTCTAAGTTTGTAAATATAATAAACTGCCTTTTGTTTATTTACCCCAAGCAGATTCATAATTGTTGCAATTGTATGGGTGCCTTTCAATATTTTTACAAGGCTTTTCGTTTTAATATGTTTCATAATTAAATTTAGCTATAACTATTATATAAAGTTTTCTATATTTTATTGAATTTAATGATAATGTAGATTATTAAATAATATGCCCACTTACTTAATTTAAAATAATTATAGATTTTTCTAATAATTGAAATTAGAATAAAGGATGATTTTTCTACTAAAAAACCAACTGATTATTTGTTCTTTAACCCATATATCTTAAGCCTGAATTTATTATTAATCCATTCTTCTGACATTCTATTAATTTTCTCTAGAAATTGCTTTTTAACCTCTTCTTTGGTTTCTAAATCTTTAGCTATATGAAAGAATTCTTTTTCCAGATTGATTAGATAGGACATTTCAAAAATTAATCATCTCTCCTTATTGTTATAGTATACTTTCCTAAAGACAGGATTCTATCAACGTAAGAATTTATTGTTTCATAATCAACATTGCAAAATTGTTCAATCCATCTTTTTTTAATTTCTTCAGGGTCGAACAAGTCTGTATCAGGTCTTCCTGTTTTTTCCATCAATAAATCGAAAGCTCTTGAGCCAGGAAACGGGATAAGTGCAGAACAAAATATCTCTTCAAATCCAGATAAATTCCTTATCTTTTCTGCGAATTCATAGGTTGTCTCTAAAGATTCTTCATTCTCGCCAGGTAATCCCAATACAAAAGAAGGAGTAATGCTTATCCCTTCTTCTGAAAGCAAAACAATTGCTTCCAATGACATTTTTGGAGAAAAATGAGTACCTTTTAAAATTTTATTAGCAAGTAT
>CAYHUT010000053.1:0-6541 GCA_964359835.1 Candidatus Woesearchaeota archaeon | reverse complement strand
GGGTATGTTCAAGACGGGCTATTTGCTCCTCGACAGACTTCTTCTCGGACATGAGAGAGTGGCGACGCTCCAAGTAGTCGCTTCGCTCTATGTCCTGCGATACATATATATCAGTAAGTCTGGCGATATTGCGGGATAGCTCCGCTACCTGCTCCCGCAATCCTTGAACGGCCTCCGACGCGGTATGCCCGGCTTCTAGTTCCTCTTTGTCGAGCATGACGGAGAGTTGGTCTGCCCATGCCTTCGGCATAGCGTAGTCGGCAAGGATAGCCGACAACTGGCGGTCTAACTCCTCCGCCCGTATGCAAGGTTCTGGGCATTTCTGCGTCTTGGACTTCTTGGTGCAATGGTAATAGACGTAGCGGTGGGTCTTACCGCTTTTCTGCCTCTTTATCCGTATCTCTCCGGTAATACCCATACCGCACGTTCCGCACCGCAGAAGCCCGCAGAATGGCCTAGGGTCGGTCTTGGTGGAGGGCAGGCGACCTCGGCTTCGCAGGACGGCGTTCGCCCTGTCCCAAAGGTCTTTCGTTATGATCGGTTCGTGCTTGCCCTCGTGTATTTCTCCGGCATAGCGGAAGTGTCCGTAGTAAAATGGATTTTGAAGAATGAAAGACATTCTCGAAATATGGACATGGTTTTTGTT
Source organism: Candidatus Woesearchaeota archaeon (assembly GCA_964359835.1). Classification (GTDB taxonomy): domain Archaea; phylum Nanobdellota; class Nanobdellia; order SCGC-AAA011-G17; family GW2011-AR18; genus CAYHUT01. The sequence continues at coordinate 5,895 of CAYHUT010000053.1, read as the reverse complement.
TTTGGATTGAATACCTGCCTGTTCTAAAATCGCGGAAAGATTTTCAAGGCGGACAGTTCCAGTCGCATAAAGCTCAAAGATTTTCTTGATGAGCTTTGCGTTCTTGCGGTGAACGACAACTGTCTTGGTGCTTGGGTCATTTATATATCCGAGCGGAGCAAGGCCGGGGTAGATACCCTGCCGCACTTTTTGCCGAAGTCCGCGAGCGGTGTTTGCGCTCAACTGGCGGATATACTCATTCGCCATACCAAGCTCGACGGACATCATCAGCACGTTGTCGTTTTGGTAGTGGCTTCTGTCATGCGTTTGTATGTGGCGTATCACGCCCTGTTGCAGAAGCCATTGTATCTGTCCGCCGTCCACGGGATTGCGAGCCAAGCGGTCAATCTTCCAACAGATAATCCCCTGTGCCTCGCCCCGCTCTATGCGTTGGAGCATATCGTTAAAGACGGGGCGTCCGGGTTTTTTCGCGGAGCGTTTTTCTATAAACTCCTCCGCGATTGGGAGATTTTCACGCTTGGCAATGTCCCTCAACTCGGCGAGTTGGCTTTCTATGGAGAGGATTTGTTTATCCTCGACATCAGTGCTTTTTCGGGCGTAGAGGAAGTATTTAGGCATGGTTATATTATATCATAACGAAAATGGGGGTAGTGTATAACATAACGACGGGCTATAATACTAGTAATGAAAGGCGAAGCTCAAAGGCTCGGTGAAAACTTAAAACGCATAAGAACGGAACAAGGTATATCGCAAGGAGATATAGTAAAAATATTGGGTATGCCCAAGAGCTTCATAAGTAATATTGAGAACGGCAAGACAAACCCGACGCTTTCAACAATTGCGAAATTGGCGAGGGCGTTGAGTGTTAAAATTGAGGAGTTGATTAAATGATTTTATGAAAGACATCAAAGATATAAATTTTGCTCTCGTCGAAGAAACTCGTCCGCCCATTTATACTGCTATGAAATATTGGGGCAAGAAGCCTCATAATATTTGGAGAGAGTACATAAAAAATTATACCACCGAGGACGGTTTATTTTTAGATCCATTTGCGGGTAGTGCAATCAGTGCCTTTGAAGCTGTGAAAGCTGGAAGAAAAGCAATTGCTTTTGATCTGAATCCCCTAACGTCATTTTTAATTGAAACCTTCTGCGGTGAATTTAATAAAGGAATCTTTTCGGCGGAGGTAGATAAAATAGTAGAAGGAGTGGAAAATGATAAAATCTATCAAGAATATTTCCATACTGTTTGTAGAAAATGCGGAAGCGACGAAGCGGTAGCTCAAAGTTTCAAATGGGAAAGAGGAGAGCTTTATGAAGTTGGTGTAGAATGCTTGAATTGTAAACGAGGTAAGACGACCCGCTATCTCGAAAAACCCACTCAAACAGAAATAGCTAAAGCAAAAGAGCTAGGCAAAATAAAAATAGAGACATGGTATCCAGAAGACGAGTTTTATAATTCGCCGTCATTTTCAGCTAATTTTATAGAGTGCATAGGTGGAAATCATTTTTATGATTTATGGACTCGAAGAAATTTATATGTAATTTCAAAAATCTTTAATAAAATACTTGAAGTTTCTGACGATAATCTTAAAAGACAGCTTTTATTGGGATTCATTAAAACAATTCATTTGTGCTCAAAGATGTGCGTTCCTCGGAGAGAGGGTGCTGATAGAGCTTTCTCAACAAGCTGGGGAAGATCGGCTTATATTTGTGCCGCTAGACAAATGGAAATGAACCCCCTTTTGGTTTTTCGGGGTAGCTGTTTTGGTAAGCAGTCTGTTGAAAGTTCACTTATTGATGTAAGGAAGTATTTAGGTAAGATCCCAAAGATATTTTATGTAGATAAAAGTAACAAGAGCAACAAAACTAAAAATTTTGATATAAAATATGGCATTATTGACATAAATACGATAACAGATTTCATTGAAGAAGATTCGGTAGATTTCATAATGACAGACCCTCCATATGGTGGGCTTGTTCAATATTTAGATTTAAGCACAATTTGGTTAATCTGGCTCAAGAAGTTTGATCAAAAATTTACTCCAAATTACGATAGCGAAATCACGATAAAAAGTAATATTCAAGACCTAAATACATATAAAATAAAATTTCAGAATGGTATAAAAAATCTGTTCAAAATTTTAAAATCGGACGGAAAGATAGTTTTTACATTTCACAACAAGGATATAAAAATCTGGAATGCGTTTTTAAATGCGATAGCTATGTCTGGATTTAAGATTGAAAAAGTCATTCATCAACAAAATAGAAGAACCGGAGAATCTAATGTAGCCAATCCTTATGGAACATCGGCTTCTGATTTTTATATAAGATGTATAAAAAAACCAACAACGAGTTTTAAGACTAACGAAGAAGAATTTGAGCATTATATTATTGAAAAAACCATAAAACTTATTGCTGAAAGAAACGAACCAACACCTTACCAGATATTATTTAATGGGCTATTAGCTGAAATATCCTCGGCGGGGTTCAATATTGAAGACTTTGATAAAAATATTGAACAAATTTTATCCGCTCATATCGGGACAATTTTTGAATTAAAAGACAATAATAATAAAGCAGGAAAATATTGGTGGTTCAAAAATCCAACAGAATACATAAAATACCCAGACAAAAAGTTGATTGACCGAGTTGAAGATACGATGGTGGCTCTATTAAGACGAAAAGTGTCCGTAACTCTCGATGAGGTTTTAGGTGAAATCTTTGTAAAATATCCGAATGGTTTAACTCCCGACATAAGATCAATTGATCAAATCTTAAAAAAGTTTGCCAATAAATCAGGCGGGAAGTGGGTCTATAAAGGCGGTGAAACCGAAAAAGATTTTACTGATCATACAGAAATGCTTTATTTTCTGGCAGAAATCGGTAAAAAAATGGGCTACGAAATCTACATAGGCAAAAGGGAGCAACCAGAGTTTTATAACGGTAAAAAATTGTCTGAATATGCAGATATTACGAAACTGGATAAATTGAATCTTGATCAGGAAAAGAAAAGAAGAGTTGAAATGATAGACATGGTCTGGATCAATGATAAAAATACTATTGAGTATGCTCTTGAAGTTGAAAATTCAACCAACTTTACCTCCGGAATACAAAGGGCCTCTAATCTGGATACTTCAATAAACAAGATCATGCTTTTACCAAACAAAAGAAAAGCAGAATTTTTGAGTATCAAAGACCCTTTGTTTATAGATAGTTTCAAAAAATATAACTGGGGGTATTTATTTTATGACGATATCAAGAAAATAAAATCACTTAGAAATATAAACAAAACAAATATAAACACCTTTTTAAATCATTTTTAATTTATGAATGGGATATATGATAAACGAAATAAATTGAATGACCTCACTGGCAAAGAATGGCTGAAACTGACCAAAAGTTTTTGGGTTAGCGAAAAATGTAAAGATGATAAGTTTTCATTTCAACACCCAGCCCCTTTTCTGATTAAAGATATTGAAAAGTTAATATCAATGTTTACAAAAAAAGGAATGGTAGTCCTCGATCCCTTTAACGGAGTGGGTACGACACTCGTCGCTTGTCGTAATCAGAGAAGAAAAGGGGTTGGTATTGATTTGAGTAAAACATATTGTAATTTGGCAAAAAAAAGATTAAAAGAGTTGAATATAAAAACTGGTCAAAAGATTATCGTTGGCGATTCATTAAATGAAATATCAAAAATAAGGAGGGAAATAGACTACTGTGTTACATCTCCACCATATCACAATATATTAAAGAATAATGGTCAGGGGCTAAGAGCCGAAAAAAAGGGAAAGAGAAACGGTTCAAGAATTGGCGTTGAATATTATTCCGAAGACAAAAATGATTTAGGAAATCAGGGATCATATGAAGATTTTCTAAACTTATTTGGTAAAATAATGTCCGAGGTTTATAAAAAGCTTGGGCATAGAAAATATTCCAGTATTATCATTAGTGATTTTACGGTAGACAAGAAGGAGATGTGCGTACAGGGTGATATCGTAAGAATTATGATTAATATTGGCTTTGAGTTTTCTGGTACAACCGCACTACTACAAGACAATAAACCATTGTATCCTTTTGGCTATCCCTACGCCTACAAAATCAATCATCAACATCAAAATATTATTACCTTTAGGAAGGCGTAATTATTTAATATGAAAATATCAAAGTTGTTAATTAAAAACTTTAAATCGTTTAAGTCTGAAAGGATTGATTTTTTAGATTTGATAGCTTTTATTGGAGAAAATAATGCTGGTAAATCTAATGTGTTAAGGGCATTGGATTTATTTTTTAGCGATACAAGTAAGTTAGATGAGCATTTTTTTAATAATAGTAAGGAGAAAATAATTATTCAAGTTTGGTTCAGAGATCTCAATGAGGAGGCAAAAAAGACCTTCTCAAAATACCTATTAGACGATAACGAAACTGTCATCATTCGCAAAGAATATTCGTTTGAAGACGGAGGGAAAGAAATACTTGCCGCAATCCTCGGAGAAAAGTTTGTAGATGAAAAAGATAAAAAGGACGCCACTGAAATTCTTGATAAAGAAGAGATTGTACCGTTCACGTCTGCTGACAAACATTACTACTGGAAAGCAAGTCCTTTTGGTCGTACATCCACACTCACCGCTTATATGCCAGACTTTCTTTATGTGCCTGCAGTAAAAGATGCGAAAGACGAAGTGAAGGTAACGGATAAATCACGGTTTGGACAGATTATCAATGCAATGCTTGGAAGCGTTCTACAAAACGAAGAACTTATAAGAGTGAATGAGGAATTTACCAAATTGTTAATGGGAGAAAACAATAGCCAAGAAGGTCGCATAGCTCAACTTAAAGAGTTTGAAGCAATGTTGAGTGAGAAAATTTCCGCGCACATGAAAGGTACTACTATAAAACTAGATATCACGCCACCTAGTTTAAAAAAAGTTTTTCAAGATGGAACTGAAATTATAGTGAATGACGGGGTTTCGACTGCTATTGAAAATAAAGGTCATGGGCTACAGCGTTCTGTCATTTTTGTTATTTTTCGTGCGTATGCTGATTTACTTAGAAAGGGCGGAGAAGGAAAATCTAAGGCGTTGATTTTCGGCATAGAAGAACCGGAGTTGTACCTTCACCCGCAAATGCAAAGGGCTATGTTTGCGATTCTTAGAGAAATCACAAAATCAGATCAAGTTGTTTTTACTACACACTCCAGTTTCTTTGTAGATATGACACATTATCAATCTGTCTGTGTTGCTGTAAAAAATGATATTGCGAGTGGAACAAAAATAATACAATATCAGGGGGAAATTTTCCCAAAATCTGAAGAAAAAAAAGAATTCGAACTTTTAACCCAGTTTGATCCGGAAAGGAATGAATTATTTTTCGGCAAGAAAGTTATTTTAGTTGAAGGAGATACAGAAAAGGTCATTTTACCTATTGTTGGCCAATTAGTAAAACCGGAATTCATCTTTTACGATTATGGGATAACGATAGTAGAATGTGGCGGTAAGGAATCAATGCCCTTCTTTGCTAAAGTATTAAATGCTTTCCGTATTCCTTATGTTGTCATTTATGATAAGGATTCAGGAGTACAAGATACAAGCAATAAGATAGAAGCGGAGGTTACAGCTTCCGGTGGTATCGGCTATACAGAAGTCATTGACCCCAATTTTGAGGGCATGTGTGCAACTGCAGGAGTAAACATTCCTGCGGGGCGGAATAAGGCATTTAACGCGTTTAAGATTTTCAAGGGATTGGACGCGAAAAAAGTACCGACCAGACTGAAAGAGATTATTGAGAAAGTATTTGCTTAATTAGGGAGTTTGCCGACTTAGTAGATCGGCAAAAGTATTTCAACACGCGCACGGGAGGGTTGGGGCAAGTGTTGGTATTCGTCTTCGACCTC
>CAYHUT010000052.1:0-6574 GCA_964359835.1 Candidatus Woesearchaeota archaeon | reverse complement strand
AAAATTTAATTTTTTGTAAAAATTAATAATTCCTAGTTGTTTCTTCGCATCAACAGTTATAAATCTACAACCTGCTTTATCTTTATTAATTTCAATTGCTTTTTGCATAGCAAAACAAGCCATTAATCTACCCAATCCTTTTCTTAAATATTTATCATGAACACATAATCTCCCTATTTTTAATGCTGGAAATGATTTATAATTAATATTTTTATTTAAAAAAACATTTTTTAATTCTTCTTCTAAACTTGTTTTATCTGTTAATAGCGTAATATACCCTGTTATATCCTCTTGATAAAACCATAAAAAAGTAAGTGATAAGCTTTGTTTTTGATTGTTTAAAGCATCTTCTCTGAGAAAATCAACTAAGTCTTTTTCATAGGAATCAAATTTAGATAGATTATGAAATTCATTCAGTTTCTCTATTTTTATCTCATCAGGCTTTATTACGTTCAATTTAAGATGTTATTTAGTTTTAGTATTCATAAAGGTTTAGGGGAAATACTGGAAAATTGTTTGATTTAATTATTACTTCTAAGTAACTACAAAATAGAAAGCTTTAAATAGTATTTATGTTTATCTTATGTTATTAAAATCATACGAGGTAATAAAAAATGGAAACACAACTAGAAAACATCGCAGGAAGATTAATAGATACATATTCACAATTTCAGCCAGAAACAATACAGCATTCTTATGAGATACAAAATGACAGAAGGCTGAGCAAATGCTCAAAAAATAATTGGTTCTGGACAGCAGATTTTCCAATGTATAAAGCTGAAGGCAAAGAGCCTGTTTTATACATGGCGGATAGGTCTGATAATCTTATTTTCCAAAATATTGAAGAAGCAATAAAACAAATAAGAGCTTCAAATAATTATAAGCCAACAGAGCAAGGAATAAAAGCTGTTTTACTTGCAGTTGAAAAAGGAAATGCAGAAAAATTTGCACTTTCTGATTTAAAATTAAAAAAGCATGATGATGAATTCAGCTATTTTGAGATAAATACAGCAAAGCCAGAAAAATTAAACGATGCACAAGTAAGATTTGCAAAAAGAGTTCATGGAAGAACTGACTCGGATTTTTCAGCTAACATGAAGATGCTTAAGGATGCTGGAATAGATACAACAAGAATCTATTTTTTAAATCCTAAATATGTATTAGAACAGCTTAAAGATGATAAGGATAAAGCTATTGCAAGGGCCTCTTGGCTCATTAACTTTGGCAGCAATTCCGATTTCATTGCTGTAGTCAGGCTTGTTGATATTGTTAATGGTTGCTTGCGTGGGGTACGTAAAGTCGCCGAAGGCGACATCGCAAAAAATTTAGTTCCACAGGAAAAACAAATTATTTTACATACATTAGATCAAATTCTAATAGCTTCTAAAAAATATGTTCCAGAAATTGCAAGAAAACAATATGAAGAGGAGATAAGAGCAATTTATAAAAAATAAATAATACTTTCTTTTTTCACCTTACCGCAACTTTAATAAATCAAAAATAAATCAAATTCTTAATGAAAATCAATGCAAAAGAGCTAAGAACAAAGTATTCAGAATTCTTTAAATCAAAAGGTCACGCTATAATCCCCTCATCATCAGTTATCCCTGAAAATGATCCAACTGTTTTATTCACAACAGCAGGCATGCACCCATTAGTTCCTTTCTTACTAGGCCAATCCCATCCATTAGGAAAACGCCTTGTAAATGTTCAGAAATGCATAAGAACAGATGATATTGATGAAGTTGGAGATGCGTTCCATCATACTTTTTTTGAAATGTTGGGCAACTGGTCATTAGGCGATTACTTCAAAGAAGGCGCAATTCAAATGAGTTTTGAATTCTTGACAAAAATATTAAAACTAGAAAAAGAAAAATTAGCAGTAACCTGTTTCAAAGGGGATAATGACGCTCCTAAAGACAATGAATCTGCAAAAGTTTGGGAATCATTGGGAATTCCAAAACACAAAATCTCATTCTTGCCAAAAAAACAAAACTGGTGGGGTCCAGCAGGTGAATCAGGCCCGTGCGGTCCAGACACAGAGATGTTCTTCTACATAGGCAAAGACAAGCCAAAAGAATCAAGCAACGCCGGAGACAACGAGTCAGAATGGGTTGAAATCTGGAATGATGTTTTCATGCAGTATAATAAGACCAAAGAGGGTAAATTTATCCCCTTAGCACAAAAGAACGTTGATACAGGTATGGGTTTAGAAAGAACATTGGCAGTTTTAAATGGTTTTGAAGATAATTACAAAACCGAATTATTCTTGCCAATAATTGAACAAATTGAAAAACTTTCTAAAAAAACTTATGATAAAAACAAAAAAGAAATGAGGATAATCGCAGATCACTTAAGAGCATCAGTTTTTATTTTGGGGGACAACAAACAAATAAGCCCTTCAAATGTCGAGCAGGGTTACATTTTAAGAAGATTGATTAGAAGAGCAATTAGGACCGCTAAGATTCTAGAAATAAATCAAGACATAATAAAACAAATTGCAGAAACAATAATAAAGATTTACAAAGACCCTTACACAGAATTAGAAAAAAACAAATCAAGAATTTTAGAAGAGCTTGAAAAAGAAGAACAGAGATTTAAGCAAACTCTTGAAATAGGTTTAAAACATTTCAGTAAATTGGTTCAACTGTCAGCGAGACCTTCGCAGCAAAGCGAGAAAGGTCGCAGCAAAGGCGAAACCAATATTATTTCAGGTAAGGACGCTTTCTTATTATTCCAGTCTTATGGCTTCCCAATTGAAATGACAGTTGAATTAGCAAAGGAAAATAAATTAAAAGTTGATGAAAGCGCTTTCTACAAAGAATATGAAATGCATCAGCAGCTTTCAAGACAGGGCGCAGAAAAGAAATTTTCATCAGGTCTTGCTGATACAAGTATTGAAACAACAAAACTGCACACAGCAACTCATTTATTGCAATCGGCTTTAAGAGAAGTTTTAGGTGTTGAAGTCCATCAAAAAGGTTCTAATATTACTTCAGAAAGATTAAGATTTGATTTTAATTACAATGCAAAACTAACACCTGAACAACTAAAAAAAGTTGAAGACAAAGTCAATGAAGCAATAAAAAAAGCAATTGATGTTAAGAGAGATGAAATGTTTCCTGAAGAGGCAAAAAAATCAGGAGCAACTGGCCTGTTCGGTGAAAAATACGGTGAAAAAGTTTCAGTTTACACAATTGGTCATGTTTCAAAAGAAATCTGCACAGGCCCACATGTAACAAATACAAAAGAGCTAAAACACTTTAAAATTTTAAAAGAAGAATCAGTTGCAGCAGGCATCCGCAGGATTAAAGCTGTTGTTGAATAGATTTTTTAATAGCTTCTTTCTCTTTCATGTAACCAATTAAATAATTAGTCAATTTTCCCTCTGGAACTTTGCCATATTTTTTTTCAAGAAATTGTATTGCAAGATCAGTCATTTCACTCATAATTGGAAAATAACCATAATTTTTCGCTTTTCTGCTTGCATGAATAAGTGCATAAGCTGCATTTTCATAGTCTTCAATGCTGTAAAATAACATTGCAGAATTCAATTTTAAATGAATGTAAGCATCAGATTTAAAAGGCATTTTTGGAAGTGTTGGATAAAGATTTGCCAATTCTCTATGTAGCCCTGACTTTTTAGAACTTTCAAGGTCTTTAGCGCAATAACCATAAGAATAAGCCGCTTTTTCTACTACATCATCATCTCCCTCTGAATTTGCAGATTCCATAAGCAAACTTGCAACATCAAGATAATTCTCCGCCGCTCTCAGCCTCAAAAGAGCAGCTTTCACAAACTCTCCATCATACTCTAGATTCTTTGCTTCAAAATCCATTGAATCTACTGCACTAGGCATTCTTTCCATTCATATAAGAATTCCAAAAATATTATAAGCATTGTTATACTGAGAAATACCTTATTTCAAGATAAAAATTACTCTTTAGCAACATTCCAGAGTATGTCAAAATAATTTAAGAAGCCTTTGGCAATCTCTTTTTCTTTGATAACAATTGCAATTGGATCCTCATCCCAATTTACAATAACAACATTATCGCCGTAAACACCCATTACTGTTTTATTTTCATTCCATTTTTTTAAGAATTTTGTTTTACAGCTATACAAATTATTTAATTCTTTAATCTCGCGCCCAGCTGAATCAGTAATAATAAACATTTTGATTTTCTTCTCTTTTCGAGTAGAATCATATTTCTTTAAATAACTCTTGGCAATCTCTCCCAAAACTTTTGAACCGCCTGAATAATAAACAACCCCTGAGTGTGCCATCTGCTCATTAAAAATTGTCTGCATAGCTTTTTTACCGCGAAAAAACACAGTCTCTTTTTTCTCTTTCACAAATTTAAATTGCGCTTCAAGTTCAGGCAGCATGTCCACAACATCAGTTTCTCTCTCTTTCAAAATCTCCAGTAATCTGCGAGGGTGAACTGCTTCAAAATATTTTCTATTATTTGTTCTAATATAAGAAACAAGCCCTTTTTCAATAAGCCTTTCAATAGCATCATAAACTGTTCTTCTATGAACTCCTGTATCTCTTGAAATCTTTCCAGCGAGAGAAGAACCATTTTTTAGCAAAGCTAAATATACCTTAGCTTCGACATCAGTTAATCCAATATCATGCAAAATGTTTTTCATGACTTTAACATGCATTTACTAGTATATATACTAGTCGACATAGTCGACAGTATATGCAAAAGACATATGACTATAAAAATATATATATCTTTTAGCATATATTTTGGGGTTACCTTTATCACCCCGCCCATTTAAATACTTTTTAATACTAAGAATATATCACGTAAGAGTAGTGTGCACACACTCATGGCTATTACCCCGCATGCTGCTCTTACTAACTTTTAATTTTTTTACTAAAACAAATCTTTAGAATAAACTATCTTTATTTTGACTCTATTTTTTAGAATAAACTACGATTGTTTTATTAAAAAAAGAACACTTTATTCTGGGCAAAAAACTATAGAAAAGTATATAATATTAAATCACTTAAGAAAGAACAGATGCAAGACAACCAAAAAATACAGCTTACTGATATAAAAATAGAGAGAATAACAAGCAATCATAATATCAGCAATTTTAAATCATACGAAAAAGAGCTTGTTGATTTCTTGAAAGAGGATGCAGTGGACAATCAAAATAAGCAGATATCAACTACTTACCTTTGGTTTTTGAAAACCACTGGCGAGTTGGTGGGTTATATATCCTTGTTAAATGATAGAATAAATCTTGAAGGAGATCTTAAGGAAACATTCCGCAGGAAAAATATTACATATCATTCGCTTCCTGCATTAAAGATAGGTAGGCTTTGTGTTGATAACTCCTTTTTAAGAAGAAATGTAGGAACATTAATGATATCCTTTGCAATTAAAACAGCACAAAATATTTTTGACCAATATTCAGGGTGCAGATTTATTGTGCTTGACGCAAAAAGCAGTGAGACATTCAATAGTATTCATTTCTATAAGAAAATAGGATTTAATGTGCTTAAAGAAAGAAAAAAAGGAACAACCCCGATGTACCTTGATTTAGTTGGTAACATCAAACTCGGATTCTAATGCCTTTTTAATAAAAGCAATACGTCTAGGATTTGGAGATTTCTCCTCCTTAATCATATTCTTAACAAATCTTATTGCATCTGCTCCTCTCAATGTTGGTGTTGCTCTTATTGGTTTTGCCATATTACCCATAAGTAAATATTGTATATAAACTTAACTAATTAGTTTTAAATGCTACTCATAAGTAACTACAAATAGAAAGGTTTAAATACTAAGACTTATTATTAGAAATAACTAAAAATCATACGAGGTAATAAAAAATGGAAACACAACTAGAAAACATCGCAGGAAGATTAATAGATACATATTCACAATTTCAGCCAGAAACAATACAGCATTCTTATGAGATACAAAATGACAGAAGGCTGAGCAAATGCTCAAAAAATAATTGGTTCTGGACAGCAGATTTTCCAATGTATAAAGCTGAAGGCAAAGAGCCTGTTTTATACATGGCGGATAGGTCTGATAATCTTATTTTCCAAAATATTGAAGAAGCAATAAAACAAATAAGAGCTTCAAATAATTATAAGCCAACAGAGCAAGGAATAAAAGCTGTTTTACTTGCAGTTGAAAAAGGAAATGCAGAAAAATTTGCACTTTCTGATTTAAAATTAAAAAAGCATGATGATGAATTCAGCTATTTTGAGATAAATACAGCAAAGCCAGAAAAATTAAATGAGGGGCAATTAAAATACGCTAAAAGAGTTCATGGCAGAACTGATTCAGACTTTTCAGCAAATATGAAAATGCTTAATGATGCTAAGATTGATAACACAAGAGTTTATTTTTTAAATCCTAAGTATGTATTAGAACAGCTTAAAGATAATAAAGATAAAGCTATTGCAAGGGCCTCTGGGCTCCTCAACTTCGACATCAATTCCAATTTCATTGCTGTTAACAGGCTTGTTGATTATGTTGTTATCTGCTTGCGTGGGGTACGTAAAGTCGCCGAAGGCGACGTCGCAAAAAATTTAGAACAGAAAGC
>CAYHUT010000051.1:0-6750 GCA_964359835.1 Candidatus Woesearchaeota archaeon | reverse complement strand
TTGTTCCAAACAATAAAGAATAATTTTAAATATATTAAGTTCTAAACAATTCCATGGTAAAAGAAATTAGAGCTTCACACATTCTAGTAATCAATGAGACGCACGCCAAAGAATTGATTGATAAAATCAAGAAAGGAGAAAGTTTTGAAGAATTAGCAAAACAGTTTTCAAAATGTCCCTCAAGAAATAACGGCGGTGACTTGGGTTTCTTCGGAAAAGGTATGATGGTTCCTGAATTTGAAAGAGCTGTATGGACTTTGGACAAAGGTAAAATAACAGAGAAACCTGTTAAAACTCAGTTCGGTTTTCACATCATAAAAAAAACAGATGAACGTTAAAGAAAATTTTTCCAGCACCAAAACCTATTTAAAACCATAAATATTAAAAACAATATGAAAAGAGTTGTGTCTATATGTCCTTATTGTGGTTGTGGCTGTAAATTAAATTATGTTCTAGATAAAAATAAAATCATAAAAATAGAGCTAGTAAAAGATGATTACATAAGCAATGGTAAACCTTGTGTAAAGGGATTAATGGTCCATGAAGTTGTAAATAAAAACAGGATTCTATACCCTATGATAAGGGTAAATAACAAGCTAAAAAAAACAACATGGAAAATAGCATTAAAAAGAATAATAGATAATACAAAAAACCTTGCACCAGAAGAGATTCTTTTCACAGCTTCAGGCAAAATACCGAATGAAGATAATTATGTAATACAAAAATTTGCTAGAATCTGTTTTCAAACTAACAATATTGATTCCTGCTGTACAAGATTATGCCATGCTGCAACAGTTGCTGGAATGATGGACTGTTTTGGAAATGCTAATTTAACAAAGATGGAGAATATCAATAATATAGATACCCTGCTAATAATAGGTTCAAATCCTGAAAATAATTATCCTGTTTTCTTTGATAAAATCTTAAAAAACAAATCTAAATTAAAATTAATCTCAGTCCAGCATTGGAATAATAACACTTCAAGGCACGCAGATCTGTCAATTATAATAGAACCCTGCACAGAATTAATATTACTTAATGGAATCATAAATAAAATTATTGCCTCTAATAATTACAACAAATACATTGAAGGCATAGAGGGGTTTAGAAGATTAAAGGAAACAACTCAAAAATTTGATGAAAAAACAGTCTGCAGTTTATGCAACATAACTCCTGAACAATTCAAAAAACTAACTGAAGCAATAATAAATTCAAAAAATCTTGGTTTTTTCCACGGCATGGGTTTCACCCAGCAGCTAAATTCAATTGAAAACATTCATTCATTATTAAATCTCGTAATACTAAAAAATGGGATTGTAATGACTCTTAGGGGCGAGGTAAATGTTCAAGGTACCGGAGACATGGGTTGTTTACCTGATCAACTTCCAAATGGCAGTTATGAAAACGCAGCAGAACTTGAAAAGTTATGGAATCATAAAATCCCCATATCTCATGGAAAAAATTTTGTTGAGGCAATATTTGTCTCTCCTGTAAAGGCTTTATTCATATGTAATTTCAATCCCGCACAATCTCTTCCAAATCTTGATGAGGCTCATAAAAGTTTAAAAAAAACATTCCTTGTTTCAATTGCTTCCTATCCTGATAAAACAACTGAACTAGCAGATGTAGTGCTCCCAAGTCCAATCTTGCCAGAATGCAATGGCACAATAACAAATGGAGAAAGAAGAATAAGAAAATTAAATCTTGTTTCAAAAACAAAGCTTATCCCTGTTTGGAAAATATTCAAGGAATTAGCAGTAATGCTTGGAAAATCCAAACATTTTAATTATAAAAATGAAAGAGAAATATTCAATGAAATTGTAAAAGCTGTTCCAGCATACAAAAATTTAGATGCAAATAAGATTTACAATGGGATTGATGGCTGGCCTGATAAGAAAATCAAATTCAAAAGATTTATGCCTGAAAAATTTGAAGGTATAGATGACATGAGAAATAAAAAATATCCTTTCATATTAATAACGCATCGTTCAAAATTCCAGTTCTTAACAGGTGAAATGACTTCAAAATCAAAAACATTAATGAAAATGGCTGAAAAACCAGGTTTTTATATTAATTCAAAAAACGCAAAACAGTTGGGATTAAAGAAAGGTCAGAATATTATTGTATCAAGCCCCGTTTCAGAAATAAAAAACAAAATATGGATAGATGATAACCTGCCAGATAAAATCATTGCAGCTACTTTCCATTCTGAAAAACTATTAATTAACAGGCTTTATCCTGCCCAGTTTGATAAAAGAACATTTACCCCTAATTATAAGGCAGTTGCTGTGAATATCACAAAAGAACACACCAACCATGCACTAAAGTGCATGGTTTGAAAAGGTGTGTTCTTTTGGGATGTCGAAAACAGAAAATGATGAAAATCATAATATTTTCAGCACACCGAAAATGCATAGCATTTTCAAGGGCATTCATCCACACACTAAAGTGTGTGGTTTTCTGTTTTCTAACATAAAGAAATTTCATTAAAGAAATAATTTAAATATCTGTTCTTTTTATTAATTATATGAACGATAAGCTTTTATTTTTGTATTAATTATAAAGTAGTTACAAAACAAAAGATTTAAATACTAGTATTTCTAATTAAAAATTATGGAATTTAACAAAGATATAGAAAGCTGGTTTAAAAATCTTCCAGAATTAGGCTGGGATAATAAATTATGGGATGATGAACCATTATTATATGCTCCGAGAGTTATAGGATTAGCATCTTTACTATTTGAAGGAGAGGATTCAGAAATAAGAACTGGTTATGTATTGGGTAAAATTCCTTCATCAAAAGTTAAAAAATATGATGATATATGCCAACACCATAATGATAATGAATATGCAAATTTATGTTCAATTATAAGATCTCCACATATTGTTATTTGTGATAGGGTTATTAAAAAAGAAGGAGCGATATATTCCGCACATAGCCAGGATATAACTGGATTTCCTATTAGTTGGATGGAAGGTTACAAGCTTTTAAAAGAATATATAAAATGTACTGGTCAAAAAGAGACAAAACCCCTTTATAGTTCAACTAAAGATTATTATGTTAAAAATAAAAATAAATTTGGAAAAGAGGGTATTGCAATATTTGTGGGAGATAAAAAAATAAACAAAGTAAATACAAAAGTAGCTGGTGGCAAGAAAGGTTTTAGTGCAATATATCTTTAGGCTAATTTTAAATATTCATTCTATTTACTAATTCTATGAACATTAAACTCTTAGAGATATATAATATTCTTGAAAAGGAATATGGTCATCAGGGCTGGTGGCCTGTTACTGAGAGGGATGAATTAACACCAACATATAAAAAAAGGAATTTATTGACAGAAAAACAGATTCTAGAAATTTGCATCGGTGCCCTTTTAACAACCAACACCAAATGGGAGCCAAATGTAACAACATCATTAACTAATTTAAACAAAGAAAATTTAATTAATCTTGAGAAATTAAAAAAAATAGATCATAAGAAGTTAACAAATTTAATCAAATCGTCCGGTTACTACAATCAAAAAGCTGAAAGAATAAAATTATTTGTACAATTTCTTCATGAATTTCCAATAAGAAAGTTGCAAAAATTAGAAACAACTAAACTTAGAGAACTTTTACTTAAACAAAAAGGGGTTGGACCAGAAACAGCTGATTCCATTGCATTATACGCATTTAACAAACCTTCATTCGTAATAGATGCTTATACAAAAAGAATCTTTGAAAGGCTCGGTTTAATAAATGAAAACCTAGAATACCAAGAAATTCAGCAATTTTTCCACAACAACTTAGAAAAAAACCCGCAGTTATACAACGAATTCCACGCCTTAATTGTTGAGCATGCAAAACAGCACTGTAAAAAACAGCCGAAATGCGAAGAGTGCCCCTTGAATAACTCATGCAAGAAGATTATTTAGTATCTTTGCATTCAAACTTATAAAACCTTGTTAGAACCTCCTTAATATCATCTAATGCTTTCATTTTTCCTCTATCACAAATATCTTCAAAATTTAAACAACAATGAATTCCTTCAATATCCTTTTCAGAAACATCCTCTAGATATACTTCAAGTTCTCCTGCTTTTAAGGAATAATTCAAAAAAACATATTTTTCTTTTAAATCTTTCCCATTAGCAATGCCACATTCTCCTTTTTTCTCTTCTTCATTAAATCTTGAAACCGGGTCAACATATATCGCTTTAGAACTTTCTAAATTAACTTTAATGCCTTTTTTCTTGAGTTCGTCTACAAGTTTGTAAATACATTTATCATTTATAGAGGGTCCGCCTCTTTTGCTAAAATATTTGCTTGATTCTGGTTTGCCAATAAGATATAAATTGCATTCTTTCATACAATTATTTGTTAAAATAAGTTTAAATACATTTGTCTGTTTTTTACTATATTTTACATAAGGTTTAAAAATTGAAAATTTAACACAAGCTTTAAAAACCCCCAATTTTCTCTTAACTTCTTATGTTTGATTCAACAGCGTTTATAGAAAAAGCAAAAAGAGAATTAGAGGCAATAAAGCAGAATTTCAAAGAAGATGATCTAGCTTATTTACTATTCTCCGGCTATTTTATAAATTCTCAAAAAACTGCAATGGAAAAAATCGCTGCATTTGTGAATGCTTTAAGCACTTATAAAAATTTTAAAAACTATTTAATAGAATTCTATTTTCAAAAAACAGAAAAATTAAGGTTAACTGCCTGTTATGGAATAACATTAAATCAAAATGTAAAATATATTGGTATTTCAGCAGATTCACAAGGCCTTCTTGCATCCGTACTTGGAAAACAAGGCTGGAAAGAGGAAGATGAACCTGCTAAAAAAGATAAAAAGAGAGCAAAATTATTAACTGAATTAAAGATGAAAAAGAGCATCTATTTTTCAATTAGTTCAATAGGTGTTCTAGCAATAAGCAAAACAAATAAATCTGATTTCTCAGCAGATGAAAAAATATTTGTTCATAATTTTATAAAAATGAATCTGCAACCTTCACTAGCACTTGCTCTTGAAAATGAAACAAACATCGAGCGTGCAATTACCGACCAGATGACAACTTTATACAACCACACTTTCTTTAAAATCAGATTAAAAGAAGAAGCAACAAATCTTCAAAGAGAAGTAGGAAGACCATTAAGTTTAGTTATGATTGACATCGATTATTTCAAGCATTATAATGATAAAAATGGTCATCCAAAAGGTGACATAGTAATCAAAGAGATTGCAAAAACATTGAAAAAGCAAACAAGAACTTCCGATGTAGTTGCTCGTTATGGTGGAGAAGAATTCGCAATTCTAATGCCAAATACACATCTTGCTGATGCAACCTCAAAAGCCGAGGCAATAAGACGCGCAGTCTATGATTTGAAATTTGATAATGAAAAATCCCAGCCCAATAAAAAAATTACAATTAGCTTGGGCGTAGCAAATATTCCAATGAATGCCCTAACACCAGAATCTCTTTTAGAACGAGCAGATAAAGCTTTATACTTCTCAAAAGAAAATGGAAAGAACAAGGTAACAATCTATTCAACAAGCATAGAGGCAATTAAAAAAATTAATCAGAAATAATATTCTTTCTCAAATAATCAGTAATGCTTTTAGCCTTTCCAGTTTTTAAACAGTATTTTAATTTATTAAACTCAACTATTATTTTATTATACTGTAATTTTGGAAAAGGTTTATGTTCGCATTTATACAAACACCAACCATCACCATGTTTCTCAATATGTTCTTTCCCTTTAGCAGAATATCCAAAAATTGCAATCTCTTCCAAATCAACAGTTCTTTTTGGAAAATCTCGAAATATAAAT
Organism: Candidatus Woesearchaeota archaeon; assembly: GCA_964359835.1. Lineage (GTDB taxonomy): Archaea > Nanobdellota > Nanobdellia > SCGC-AAA011-G17 > GW2011-AR18 > CAYHUT01. The sequence continues at coordinate 932 of CAYHUT010000051.1, read as the reverse complement.
AATACGATTGTATTAATAGTGCTATCAGGCCTAATCATCTCATAGCCATAAGTCCCATTTTTAGGATATTCAATCTTAATAAAATCTTCAGCTTGTGAATAAGGTGTTTGCTGATTGCATAGGGAAATAAAATAACCCCATTTTCCATCTCGTTTACACTCACCTTTTATACGCGCATCACTAATTGCATGATTTAATCTAGGTTTATTGTTAAAATTTCCCATTTTCCCAATGGACAGCCACGCAATACATTTTTAAATTTATCTGCTATACAATATATATTCTAAAGCATTAAGATGGCGCAAGAACTAATAACAAGGAAAGATAGGCCTAACACGCAGGCAGATTTAAAGGAATTATTAAACCCTCTTGTAGAAAAATGGTTCTTTTCAAGATTTGAGGAATTTTCTTTACCGCAATTATTCGGAGTTCTTGAAATTCATTCTAGAAATAATATTCTTGTTTCAGCACCAACAGGTTCAACAAAAACATTAACAGCTTTCTTATCAATTCTAAATGAATTAACAGATTTGTCACAAAAAGGTATTCTTGAAAACAAGGTTTATGCAGTATATATTTCCCCCCTTAAGGCGCTAAATAACGACATTCTAAAAAATCTTATTGAACCAATGCAGCAAATGGAATCAATAGCAAATAAGGAATTAGGCATAAGAATCGCAGTAAGAACAGGTGACACAACAACTAAAGAAAAGCAAGCTATGTTGAAAAAAGTTCCGCATATAATAATCACAACACCTGAATCTCTAGCAATAATGCTTTCCTCTTATAAATTTAAAACTTATTTAGAGCATGTTGATTGGTGCATCATAGATGAGATTCACGCAATTGCAGAAAATAAGCGCGGTGTCCATTTATCATTATCCATAGAAAGATTGCAATATCTCTCACCAGGAATGTGTCGTGTTGGTTTA
>CAYHUT010000050.1:0-6771 GCA_964359835.1 Candidatus Woesearchaeota archaeon | reverse complement strand
GAATCAGTAAGTGCAATGTAAGAGTTTGCATCTGAAGATGACATCTTGCCACCAGAAAGCCCAGGCATGAATAAATGATAAGTTGAACTTAATTGCATTAATTTTACCTCTTTTATTCTCTGGCTTATATCTCTAGCTAGCCTAATATGGCTATCTTGATCAATTCCAACAGGAACAACAACAGCGCAAACACCCTCAAATTCAGGCAGTTGCGGATGTAACATATCAGAAGCCTGCAAAAGCGCAGAAACCATCTTACCCGGCGAAATCTCTCCATAAACTGCTTTAAATTCATTAAAAGTTGCATGGCGCGCAAGTAAATTCTGCAATCTATAATATGCATTTGATTTCGCACCATCTAAAGATCTAGCACTCTGAAAATAAATATCACATTTTTTCAAATCAAGTCCAAGCGCAGCATAATTTAGTAAATACTGCTCAACTGCATTTTTACGACTATCCTCTAAACTTTGTCCGCGTGCATTATAAGCTTCAATATCTGCAACAGTTATGTAAATTTTTGCGCCAAGTTTTTGATAAAAAATCATCTGCTGGCAAAGAAGCATGTGCCCAATGTGAAATTTTCCAGTCGGCATCAAGCCCGTCATCATAACAAACTTTTTTTTATTCTCAACAGTTTCTAAAATCTTGTCAAAATCACGATGAGCAAAAATAATCTTTCTTCTGAACAAGACATTATCATTAAAATTTTTAGGCAAATCTTTAAATGAATTCAACCCAAATTCCTTCACTAATCTATCATAATCAATATCTCCAGATACTTCCCAAGGTGTAACTACCGAATTCATCTTCCTAATCCCCTCTTATAAATCTTCAATGAAGCATAAACTAAAACAACCATGATAATAATATATTGCACTAACCCCCATAATAAATCCTTGACATCAGCTAAACTAAATCCAAATACTAAAATCTTTTTCAAAATCTCCTCGCCAAGCACAAATGGATTAATTGCAACCAGCCACTGTAAATAAATTGAAACTGTTTCAAGAGGCAAGATTGTATTTGAAAAGAACAAAGATGCTGAAACAACAAATAATGAAGCAAGTATTGCTGTTTCCTGCGAATTGAACAAGTAACCAATTACCATTCCTATAAATATGAACAGCGAAGTAATTAACATCAAAGGTAAATAGCAATTAACTAAACTACTAATAACCATTTCACTTAAAAAGTATCTTATAACATAAAGAATAATTGCAATTTGCACAAATACAATTAACAAGCAAGTCAGATAAGTTCCAATTATAAATATTGGGTCTCTTGTAGGTGTGATAAAATTCCTGAAATAAGCATTTGTATTTTTCTCATTCAAAACTAAAGTGACTGCAAGGGTTATGCAAACAAACATTAAAATTAAAATTAAAAATGTAGGGAATAACCTGCTCAAGAAAGTCTGTTCAGTAATAATTGGCTGCACATCTGTTTGTATTGGTGTTGCAATAGATTCAGCAGTTGTAACATTCAAGCTTTCTATTCCAGCAGTAACCCTTGAAACACTTGATTTTAATTCATCAATGGATTTTTTATCAGAATCAAGCATAGTTTGTATTCCAATTAACTCTTCAGAATTTTTCTGCAAATCCTCTTTTGTTGTTTTAATATTATAGATAGCCCAATTAATCTTAGTTTGTAAATCATTAGCGCGGGCAATGGCAACATCTAATTCTCCAGTGCTCTTATTCTGCGCAACGGCAACAGCTCTTGCTTGATTTAATTGGATTACAATATTATCCACTTTCATATTATCATCATAGCTTAAATTTACATTGGTAATTTTGGAATTAAGATTAATAATTTTAATATACATATTTCTGTTATTTGCACCGAGAGCAGTCACAGAAGATATTTTTTGAGCTAATTCATCTTTTGTAGAATCAAGCTGATTAACAAGAGTTTGAGTAAGTTCTAAACTTAATTTATCAGTTGTTTTAGATAGTTTAGAAGCAATATCATCCATAATGGCATAAACTAAATTAACCCTTGTATAATCGACATAAAAAGTAATTTTATTTATTTTAATATTATCAACAGCCATATCGCCTGAAAAAACTAAGCACATATCATATTCTGATTTTTTAATCTTATCAATGCATATATCCCTAGAATCCGCTTTTTCAATTGAATATTGTTTTCCATTTAATTGATCAACAATACTATTGCTAAGCTCACTATATTTATCTGAATAAACTCCAATTTTCACATCATAAATAGAAGAGCTATTGAATGCTAGTCCAATTAGTGTAACAATTATTAATGGCCCCAAAATAACAATTAAAGCTGAACTTTTTGATCTTATTAAAATTTTTATATTCTTTACAATTATTGAAATTATTCTATTAAAATCTTTGATGCACCAGCTAAATAAAAACAATATGAAATTCCATATCATTGTTAAAATATCCTTAGTTTTCATCCTTTTCTCTTTTTCAAAATTGCTTCAAATAAACTTCCAATTGATACTCCTTCCAGTTTCAAAGAATCAATGCTGTCTTTATTTTTTTCAGCATATTTTAAAATTTCCTTGACAACCTCTTCAGGTTCTTCACATACAATAACAATAAAATCTTCTTCAGTATAAACCTGCCTTATCAATCCTGCAGCAGTATTTAAAAAACTTGTAACTTTTTTATAATCTTTAGAGCCAAGCCTCAATTTTATAACTTTCTCTCCAGAATAAGAACTAACAAGATTTTTCGGGGAATCAACAACAACAATTCTCTTATTGTCTAAAATTGCAATCTTGTCGCATAAATAATCAATCTCCCCTAAAATATGCGAGGTAATAACAACAGTTGTTCCAAAGCCTTTAATCTTTTTAATTAATTTTATAATATCCTTTCTCAACAGAGGATCTAAATTAGCAGTTGGTTCATCCAAAAATAAGACTTCAGGATCGTGAATTAATGCGCATGCAATATCCAATCTCTTCTGCATGCCTGATGACAACTCTCCACCCGTTGTATCTGCCGCAGATTCAAGCTCAAATAATCTTATCAAAGCCTCAGCCCTATCATTTACAATCTTTCTCTTAAGACCATACATCTTTCCAAAATAAGAAAGATTTTCTTCAACAGTTAGTTTATCATAAAAACTAGTTTCTTGCGATGAAAAACCAAATCTCCCTTCAACTGCTTTTCCAGATTTGAATAAATCCTTTCCGCGATAGTAAACTCTGCCTCTATTAGGCCTCAAGAAACCTACCATTACACTCAATAAAGTTGTTTTTCCACAGCCAGATTTTCCAATAATTCCAGTAATAGAACCTTCATCAATAGTTAAAGAAACGCCATCTAGCACAGGACTATTCCCGTAGCTCTTGCTCACCTCTTTCAATTCCACTATTACTGGCATATATTTATCAAATTTCTGTCATTTTTAAACTTAACTATTAGTTATTTTGCTCTCTTAGAAACATATTTAAACATCATAAAGACTAAAACCTTAATGAAACACAATTTAAAAGTCACTTTAATTTTATTGTTCTTATTCTTAGCTTCACACGTAGTTGGTTTGTATGTAACTCAGCATTACTTGCCAGAAGCACAAGAAATTGAACTTGCTCCAGGTATTATTTTCGAAAAGCCGCAGATGGATGAGCAAACTTCATTTTTCCCAATCTTTATTGCAATTCTTGTTGCAACAGGTTTGGCTTTGTTTTTAATTAAATTCAACGCAATGCGTTTATGGAAGGTCTGGTTTTTTATCTCAGTAGTCTTCACGCTTTCAATATCCTTCGGTGCATTTATACCCTCAATCTTCGCATTCGTACTTGCAATTGTTCTAGCAATATTTAAAGTTATAAGACCAAATGTTTATGTTCATAATATCACTGAAATTTTTATTTACGGCGCACTTGCTGCAATTTTTGTCCCAATATTAAATGTATTTTCAGTTTCAATACTTTTAGTTTTAATTTCAATTTATGACATGATAGCTGTTTGGAGAACAAAACACATGATTTCAATGGCAAAGTTCCAGACAAAATCAAAGATGTTCACCGGTTTGTTAATACCTTATAATGTTCCTGCACAAAAACCAATTTCTAAAGGAAAATTAACTCAAAAAACAATTCCCAAATCTAAACTTGTTAAAGTTCAGATAAGCGAGGCAATTTTAGGTGGAGGGGACATTGCATTTCCTTTATTATTCTCGGGTGTTATCTTAAAACTCTATGGCTTTTTACCCGCATTAGTAATCTCATTCTTCGCAGCACTTGCACTATTCTTCTTGTTTGTATTCGCTGAGAAAAAGAAATTCTATCCTGCAATGCCTTTTGTTTCAGCTGGTTGTTTCCTAGGATATTTAGTTTTGAAATTATTTTTTATTTAAAGGAACTAAGCGAAGCGCATGTTCCTTGCCTTTGATCAACCTTTAGCAAAGGTTGCTGCTATGCCTTTTGTTTCAGCTGGTTGTTTTTTAGGATATTTAGTGCTTAAACTTTTCTTTATTTAGAACTTATAAAAATAAGTTATTACTTATCCCAAAGATATAAGTAAATTGTTTTTCCTTTAGAGATACATTTTTGTGTAGGCATATTGGTAGGGTTTATTCTTTCATTTAATTCACAACAACTTGTAGCCAAATCTGTTCCACAAAAGACCAAAGGAGTATTGCAACAGCTTCCACCACTTACCAAAAAAGGCTTTGCAACAACATCGGGCACAGCCATCACACTTGATTTGGTATAAATTGTTTTTCCAGGAGGTAATAATAATCCCTCTATTGTACCCTCTTTTGTTTCACGATCCATAGTAGTCAAATCTTTAAAGTCATACATAACACAATTATCCGTGCCAGTTCCATCGCAAATCGCAAAGCCATAATCCCATGGGCTAAATGCAGGCAATGCTTTGTCTAGCTGATTTTTCAAACAATCAGAATTTGTAACCATCGCTTTAGCATTTCCGCTTTCTAGTTGTACCTTCTCATTTAATAACAAACAAGTTCTAAACTCCTCATTATTTTGTGCTTCTTCTAAAACTGATCTCATTGTAGAATCTAATTCAGGAGGCGCTTTTGCAATCTCGGTAGTTTTCTTAGGTAAAATAGTTACAACAAATCCGAATATAATCATTATTGCTAAAATAGCTTCAATTGTTCTGATATATCCTTTTTTATTTCTTTTTTTCATTGTTGTTTACTATGGTTAATACATATTAACTTTAGTTTATTTTTCTAATATCCTGTTAATATTCTTAAAAAACTTAATTGAATTTTTTATGCTTTCACTTGCCGGTTCCTTATTTGCTTGCGCTATTTTTTGATAAGTGAAATTCCCTCTTTTCCCTTTCTCAAGTTTGAAGATTCCCAAAAGTTCATCTGCTTTGATAATCAATGATTTATAGATATTCAATAACTCAATATCCAACTTTCCAGAATCAACTAATTTAGAAAATGCTTCAAATGCTTTTTTATGCTCTTCAGGCGCCTCAACTTTTATATTTTTATTTAATAAATAAGCCTTCGCACTATAAAATATTGCATAATAGCAGCGGGATATTACTGCACTGTAAAATGTCTGCGTTTTATCAAGGTGAAATATTCCTATTTGTATTTTTTCATCTTCGCTAATTTTAAAGATTATATTTGCTAAATCTATTTCATTTTCAGCTCTTTCCAAAAATAGCTTAACATTTGAATCCATGTTCAACCGCCTCTTTTACTATATTATAGAATATGCTTACATTATAAATAGGTATGTTTTTTCTTGCTATTTCCTTGCCCACATTTTCATAATCAGCATTCAGCATCTCTTTAAATTCTTTTATTGTAAAAACTTCAGCATGAATTTCCTTTAAGCATTTTTTGGCAACGCTATTTATTGCAATTTCCGCATTGTTTTTATTTTCATCCACAATTATAGCTATATCTAAATCTGAATTTTTCTTATGCTTATTTGTTGCAAAAGAGCCAAAAACTGCCATGGAAAAAAAAGAATTTCTTTTTATTAATTCTTTTTCTATCCTATTTAAATCATTCTTAGCAGCATTATCCAAATCCCCTTCTTGATAGTATAATGATAAATAATCAAATACTTTTTTATTGTCTAAATTGATTTGATATAATTTTATATTTCCTTTTTGAATTTCTTTTATAAGTTTTTCACTCTTGAATTGTGCAATAGCCCTCTGGATAATGCTGTTTGATTTTTCTTTTGAAAGTTCTTTAGTTTCTCTAAAAGTATATTCATTAAAAGGTTTTCTTCCAATCTCTCCAAAAATAATTAATTGTTTTTTTGTTAGCATCTTACCTTATTTTAGGTAATATCTTACCTTTATAAAGGTATGTTTATACCCCTTTTTAGGTATTACCCCGCTAAAATATTTACAGTCACAGCCTCTCTTAAACCATCCTCATTTAAAATAAAAGTGTTGAACTGTCTTGAATAACGAGAAAATACCTGTATTAATTTTGGGGGAAAAGGCACTAACTTACAGGCACTTATTCCCTGGTTTTATTGATGTTGTAAAAATTTCCATTAAAGAAAATAATAATGAAATTAGTTTTATCATACATGAAAAATTAGAATTATTAAAAAAACTTCAACATTATAAAACTTTAATGGGTTTTGGTTTTGAAGAAGAGTTATGTCTTGCAAATAAATTATTTATAAAGAGGTATGTAGATAACAAAACCTAATTAAATAATAAAACGATAGATATAAATATTTGTTTATTCATTATATAAAGATACGGGAGTGGACATGTGTATAGATATGAACCCTTTAACAATTAAAGGGACTGCTGA
>CAYHUT010000049.1:0-6844 GCA_964359835.1 Candidatus Woesearchaeota archaeon | reverse complement strand
GAAATATATGGATATGCATGTTCATTCCAATTTATCCGATGGCAGTAATAATGTTAATGAACTTATTTCAAGAGCTAGAGAGTTAAATATTGGAGCATGCATAACTGATCATGATACTATTAAAGGAAGTTTGATAGCATGCAAAGAAATTTTATCAATACCTTCAACTGAATTAACAAGTTCAGATACCCATGATGTTCTTGCTTATTTTAACAGTGAAAAAGATGCAAATGAATTTTTCAAGAAAAATGTTAAAAGACAGGGCGGAAGATTAAGTTTTTGGAGGATTAAATTGAACAGCGTTGAATTAATTGAAAAATTAGATGATTACAATGCTTTTGTTGTTTTGCCGCATCCTTTTATAAGAAGACCTAAATTAAGTTATCTATTTTTTTCTGATGATAAAAATAAGAAATTATTAAAGAAAATTGATGCAATTGAAGGCGTGAATAGTTTTTTAAGTTCTTCTCGTAATAAAAAAGCAATTGAATGGGCTGAAAAAATTTCCAAACCTATTATTGGGGGTTCTGATTGCCATACTGTTGGACACATGGGAAATGTTTTAACAGGTTGTTTTGCTGAGACTCGAACTGAATTTCTAGAAGAGATACGAGCTGGGAAGAATTATGTTATTGTTAAGAAAGAAATGCATTTATATAATAGGATGACTGAATCTATGATAACAATTTGGAATAATATGAAAGGGGAATAAGATTTTGAAAGCTAAGAATTATGTTGGCGGACAGGCGGTGATTGAAGGGGTGATGATGAAGAACTCTGATAAGATTGTTGTAGCTGTTCGTGATGAGAATGGTAAGATTTTAACTAAAAAGATTAAGATACCTTGTGCTGAAAGTGAAATTCCTTTTATTCGCGGTCTTGTAAATCTTTATATTATGCTTTCAATTGGTTATAAAAGTTTGAATTTTTCAGCATCTATTTTTTCTTCTGAAGAGGAAGAAGAAGGAAATGGGGTATGGATGGTTATTGGTTTGATTTTTTCACTGATACTCGCGGTCTTTTTATTTAAATTTATTCCACTTGGGAGTGCAACTTATTTGCAGAAATGGTTTTCACTTTCTAATATTTGGTTTAATATTGTTGATGGCTTTGTAAAGATTTTAATATTTATTTTATATGTTTATTCTATTTCCTTATTTCCAGATATAAAAAGAGTTTTTGAGTATCACGGTGCTGAACATAAAACTGTTGCCTGCTACGAAGATAAAAAGAAATTGACTGTTTCAAATATTCGCAAGTACTCTACGTTGCATAAACGCTGTGGAACAACTTTTATCTTTTTTGTACTTTTTATTTCAATAATTGTTTATGTTTTTATTCCTGCTTCAGTTTCTTTTTGGATGAAATTATTATTGAGACTTGCTTTATTGCCTTTGATTGTTTCAATTAGCTATGAAGTTTTGCGTTTAGGTGCTAAATATAGAATCTTTGGATTTTTGGCTTATCCTGGACTTTTAATACAGAAAATAACTACACGCGAGCCAGATGATAAACAGATTGAAGTTGCTATTAAGGCATTGAAAACTGTTGTTTAGTTATTTACTATCCTTAAAATAAGTATTACAATAATATTTACCATTACATTCTCTTAATGCATGACACTGAATTCTTAAATATTTTTCCTGTAAACTATGAACTAAGTTGCAATATTCATCAATTAATTTAGGATTTCTTCTACAATCTCTAACCTTTTCTTCAAGAATTTGTTTTTCCTTATTTGTTAAGCTCATTTGTATCTTTTATTTTATTATATATTGTATTAAGACTTGGTGAGAAATCATATCTTCCCAGCTCTGTTCCTCTAGATGTTTTTTCTAAACCAACGCATACATGCGATAAATCACAAATTTGTATATATGCTACTTCTACTTTTTTTAAATAACCATTTAACTTAGGTTTTTCAATAGGTATGCAAACTTCAAATGGTGTTCCGCTGTTAAATGTTCTGTTTATTTTTAATAATTTGGGCAGGGTATGTCTTTCTATCCCATCCCTAACATTAACTAAACCATTAAATAACATTTTATAATAAACTAAAACTAGATTTCTTCCAGGATCATTTTTTAAAGAATCCATAATTATTGTTTTTGCAATATCTTCCAATTTACTTGGAGTTACGTACTCAACAATGTAATCTGATTTTCCGGCATTAAAAATATCTTGGATATGTATTCTTGTCATTTATTTTGCTTCTTTGCATTCACATTCGCATTTAGGTGAATAAGGTTCTGATGTGAAAGGTTTATCTCTATTTCCTGTAGGGAAGATACAATATGTTTTATTCTTGATTTCTACATATTGTTTAATAGCTCCATCATAACAGTTATTTGTCCTAATTTTATAATTTATATCTCCTATAGGAACAATACCCTCATCTAATTTTTGTTGCAATTGTAATTGATATGCTTCCCATCTCTTATCGTTTTCATTAACAGCCTGCACTCTATTGGCTACGAATCCAGTAGCTCCGATAATGCTTGCTGCCATAAATACCGTCATTATTTTTCTTTTAGTATCCCCCCACCATATCTCCTTAAATGATAGTCTTTCATTACCCTCTAATTTTGTTTCTAAGTTTGCTTCAGTCATTTTATTTTTCCTCCATTAATTTGCGGGTGTTGAATAAGGTAATATTAAATCTTTAACATCTTCTCTTATTTTTCCTGCTAATCTTCTTTGCTCTTTTTTAAAACCATATTTATCAGCGATTTCATAAGCTCTTGCAAAATATCCTGCATGTTCACAAACTTCAACTGCTTTCTGAGGCATATCTGCAATTAAAGCCAAGCAAACAGCATGGCCATAAAATCCAAAAGTTTCTCTTCTTTTAATTTCTCTAGTTATATCTCCTTTAGGAACAAATTTTCCATTTGTAATATTGCCTTCCATCTTGTCATCAATTGTTATTGTTACTTGCATTTTATTGTCTCCTGCATTCTTCAGCTTTGGGGTCAGTTAATTCCAAAAATTTCCTTTCATCTAAGAGTTTTACAAGGTCTAATTTTACTGGTTGAATAATAGGTATTGGACTTTCCTCTAGTGGATGACCTGAACATCCAACAAGGAATAAAAGCTTTTTCATAGCCTCATCAATAACTATTCTATAAGTTTCTTCTGAAAGCTCTTGTTTTTTGCCATTAAAATCAACTAATGCTCTTTCTAAATTATAAGCATCTTCTGTTTGATTAAAAGTTCTTGTTTGTACCATAAAAGCACTACAATATTCATCTTTTGTTTTTTTATAGACCTGCCCAGCACCCTCAAATCTATAACAGCCACAGTCACTTTGTCTTTTCCAAGCCTGAAAAAATCCTATATATTCATTTCCTTTTAATATTGCCTTTTCCATTTTTTCCTCCGTTATATAATTATTTTTCATAAGGTAGTTCAAGTTTTTGTGTTAATTTAGTGTTTAATGAATAAACTTCAATGCTTTGCACATTAACTTGATTCTCTAAGCCAGCCATTGTTGCATATTCTTTTATTATTTTTTCATCTAAATCCTTGAAAAGACGGTATGCCCCTTTTGCAGGATCTCCAGTATCTATGTTCACACCCACAAGAGCAACAAGATATTTTGCTTCTCCTTTAGCAATTTCACCCAATATCCCCTCTCTTGCCTGTTGAGCTCTAAAATACATACTTCCCATTTTTACATTCCCCCCATTTTATACGCGAATTTGACTATATCTTTGTCAAGTAATAATCTATCAAGTGAACGCTTTATTCCTTTTCTTTCAGAAAGCATTTTCTCACTTAATTCTCTAACTGTATCAGGCGTGTCTATTATGACTGTGCGAGTATGCAGCACTCCGCCTTTACCCCAAACCCATTTATCTCTTTCATTAATTAATGCATTTATTATATGATATACAGAAACTGGATGCATATACAATGCACAGTCTGGTTTTTCTAGCATAGGATTTGCTACACTAAAAGGTGTTGAATTGCCTTCGATAAATTGCATTATTTTAAGCCCCTTATCATAATTTGGTTCTTTATGTGAATAAAGCACAACACGTTCTTTACTAACATACATATTTTTTGATTTGTGGCCAAGCCCAAAAGTTATCCCATCATTTAAATAGAATCCAACTGGATCTGGAAGAGCCATGGTGGCCATCACATTGTCAGTAAAACTCACTGCATCAACTGAAAGCGATAAATAAATTTTATTTTTCATTTACTTTTCCTCCCTACATATCATCATGTTATTTAATTCCCAAACGTTCTTCTAGTTTTTTAGCCTGGACAGTTAAACCGTGCTCTTTTGCTATTATCAAAGCTTTCATATCGAATCCTAGTTCTGATTCCAATTCTATTGCATCAAAGTAAAGACCATTTTCAATAGCGAGTTTTACTTTTGCTCTGTGGCATTCATGTTCTGTCCTTCCATTAATACATCCCTTTGTTAAATCTTGGGGTATAGGTTTTATTTCAGACATTTGAGCATGAACTGCATCATATTTAGCACTCAATTCATCTGCTTTTTTGCCTAATCCTGCACGAGCATAATATACGCATGCATCGTTTATTAATCCAGCTTTTTCAGCAACCCTTCCAGCACTTGCAAAATCTGTATCTTGGCAATAATCTGAAGCTGCTTCATCATACCATTTAAGTGATTCAGCTATTTTTCCTGCACCCTGATAATCATTTACTTTCATGAAAGCTAATCTATATTCTCCTAAAGTCACTTCTAATTCTTTCACTCTAGTTTTTAATCCAAATATTAGTTCCCCTGTTTCTCCCATTTTATTCCTCCAAAATCACAAACACAGATGTGTTGGGGATGCCAAAGAGTAATCACTCTTTAAGCATCTCTTAATTTTTATTAGTTTTAACCTATTTAAGCATTATTCTAATAGAAAGTATATTTTATTATAAAGTCGGAATAGCAGTGTTTAGTTGTTGTTGCAAATCAGCTGGAAGATAAGGTTTTACTTCTCTTATTGGAATATGTTTGAATACCCAGACTCCGATGTAGGTTGGTATTAAATCCATGTTGCCATTTGATAATGAATCAAATATGTAATCTATTCCTTGAGATTGAGCAGTTTTTACAATCATGAAACCAAGCACCATTGCTTTTATTTGAGATTTATCTATTGGCATTTGCTGTTGGAATTGCTGCTGCATTTCTGGAGGGATATTTCCTTGCTGGATTTGCGCTAAAATCTCTGGAGGAATATCTTTAGGCAGTTCACTAGTTGTTGTCATGTATTTTAATAAAACTTTATCTGGCTCTTGTGAATTTAATATTTCAAATGCTGTTATTTTTGGAATCTTGAAGTTTTGGTCTTGTACATCCAAATCAATTGTTTCTGGCAATGGATTGAAAAATTCTTTTTTAAAGATTATAACAAATTTATCTTTATTGTCTATACTATTTACTATATTTCTTATTTCATCATTTGAAATCTGTTTAAATGGAATTTCCTGTCCTTGTTGAATATTAAAATCTAAGGACGTGAATGAATAACCAAATGGAATTGTGTTTCCATCCCTATATAATAAGTATTTTGGTTGGGACTGCATGTTATTCATTAGGTTAGTTGTATCATTGTAAATCCAGAACACTAAGATTGCCATTAAGATAATATAAATTAGCGTTGATAAGAAAAATGAAATAACCCACCTTTTAGTTAGTATTCCAAGACCGATGTATAATAAAATTGGAAGTAAGATTAAAGTAAAAACTATTAAAGATATTAATACTGGAAGGAATACGAAAGAAACTATTGTAAGTATTAAGAATATTATTAGAAAAACTATTGGTGTGATGTGCTTCTTTCCATTTGATTGGTTTTCTATTTCAGGTTTTAATTGTTTTTCTATTCTATGTTTAGACATTAATTAATTAGGTTAGGTGATAGTTAAAAAGATTTCTATTTGAAGAAATAGTATGAATTAAATTCTTGAAGCAGATAATTAAAGAAAAAGAAAAAGAAGAAGAGATTACTTCTTCTTTCCTCTTCTAGCCATCTTTGCTCTGCATAGATTACCTTTTGCATCTACGTAGTAAAGGAAGCCAGACTCTCTCTTGATACCTGTTTTAACGAGAACTTCTTGTTTTTGTTTCCCCTTTTTACCGCCGCCTCTAGCCATTTTAGCTCTTGCGACATTACCTTTTTTATCTACAAAGTAAAGGTATCCGGACTGTCTCTTGACGCCACATTTTACGATAACTTCTCCCATTTTTTTTGCACCCCTGTTGTGTTTTTTATAGACTTAAAAAAGATTAACTTTTTTGATAATGAACGACTTTGTCGTTAATTATATCGCCTATAATAGTATGTTTATCGTCAGAACTAGTATATAAATATTTGCAATTTGCCAAAAAACTCCCTCGAAGGTAGTTAATTTGACCGAGTTAAAAAACGCTTATATTCTTTAAGCAATAGTTTTGACATGATTATTCAAGACTGAAAAAGTTTATAAATTGATGATTTCTAAATAGTGACATGGATTCAAGAATAGTAAAAAAAATGAATGAGATTATTGGTGCTTTGAAGATAATTGAAAGAGAATTAGCCAATCAATCAATTACAGAAGAGAAGCAAAGATTAATGATAGCTAGAAAACCACTTATCGAGCAGAAAATGATGGAATTAGAAGAAATGATGGCTACAATCATGGCCGATGCTCAAACAATAAATCTTCATAAAAGATTAAAAGATGAAGTTGCTAAAACTTTGAGTGTTAGTTACTTTCCTAAAACTGGCAGATTTTTTTAATTATTAATTTTCTTAAAATTTTATGTCAAGGCACGAGCGCCGAACAAACCACACACTTCAGTGCACTAAAAAATCGCTTTACGATT
>CAYHUT010000048.1:0-7090 GCA_964359835.1 Candidatus Woesearchaeota archaeon | reverse complement strand
CAATTCTCTTTCAGTTATTTACTTTTTTATAAATAAGTTCAATAATTTTTTATTAGCAGGAACAACAAATGTAAATCCTATGATTTTATTATTGTCTCTTATTGCATTAAGACATCTGTTTATATTTTTGTACATCCAGATTGAATTTTCCTTGCTTACTTCAATATCTCCAGGTTTTGATTTAGTATGAAAGAACTTTTCTGCAATTTTTCCTGTTTCTAAATAATCCTTAAATGAATTTTGCTTCTTAGAATCACTTGAAAAGGTTATCATCTTAGTAAGTCTTGCCAATATAAACGAAGTAATCTGCTTGTTTGTCGCAGACTATGCATTTTTCTTGCTTGATATGTTCTTTTTCTTCTATCCAAAGAGTTTTTGCGCTTGTTTTTGATTTTAGAAGTTCTTCGCATTCAGATTCCTTGCAGAATGGAGCAAGTGCTATTTTTTTATTTTCAACTGCTTTTTTTGTTTCTTCAAGAGTTTTTGCTTTTGTAATTGCCTCTTTAATTGCTTTTTCTGATTTTTTTAATAAAGCGTTTTGAATTTGATTTAATAGCTCTGGAATTCTCTTTGTTATGTCTTTTATATCAACTGTTTCTTTTTCTTTTGTGTCTCTTCTAGCTAAAACTAGCTTTTTATTTTCCAAATCTCTTGGACCTAGTTCAATTCTTATTGGAATACCTTTTAATTCCCAGTTGTTGAATTTCCAGCCAGGTTTATTATCTGAATTATCAAGATGAACTAAAATATTATTCTTTTCTAATTCTTCTTTTATTCTATCTGCTTCTTTTAAGATTTTTTCTCTTGTATCATCGAATAATATTGGAACAATTACAACTTGGATTGGTGCGACTTTTGGCGGTAAAACTAAACCTTTTTCATCTGAGTGTATTGCGAACATTGCTCCCAACATTCTTGTTGATATTGCGAATGTGCTTTGGTAACCGAATTGTTTTTTTCCTGTTTCATCTAGGAATCCAATGTCATAAGCCTTTGAGAAATTTGTTCCATCATAATGGAAGCAAGGACCTTCAATTACCTTGCCATTTGGCATCATGTAGTGAAGTTTTTTTGAGAATACTGCGCCTGCGAATTTTTCATAATCTGTTTTTCTGCCTTTTATTCCGTATAAAGCTAAATAATTTGTGCAAACATCATCATATGCTTCTAGGATTTTTTCTCCATCATCTATTGTTTCTTTTTCAGTTGCATAAACATTGTGAGCTTCATTCCATAAAAATTCTCTTGTTCTTAAAAAGGGTACTGGATGCTTGAATTCCCATCTAATAACATTGTTCCATTGATTTATCTTTAATGGCAAATCTCTCCATGATCTAATCCATTTTGAATATGATTCATACATAATTGCCTCGGATGTTGGACGTATTGCCAATCTTTCCGAAAGTTCTGTGTCTCCAGCGTGAGTTACCCAAGCAACTTCTGGCGTGAAACCTTTAACGTGTTCTTGTTCTTTTGCAAATGCTTTTTCTGGAATTAATAATGGGAAATATGCGTTTTTTATCCCTAATTTTTTTAATCTTACATCTGTTTCAGCAACTATCTTTTCCCAGATAATGTAAGAAGATGGCTTGAAAACTAAACAGCCCGAAACACTAGAATAATCTGCCAAATCTGCCTTTAACATTAATTGCGTAAACCATTCTGAGAAATCATCTTCTTTACTTGTTGTAATACCTTGAAGATTAGGTTCACCTTGTTTGTGGTGGCCCTGCGCTCCCCCACCCGCCCCGGCAGCCTTCGCTTTTGCTTCGGCATCTTTTTTATTTTGCATGTGATTTTGAGTTTATTTTGATTTATAAGCTTTTTTAGTTGAATTATTAACATTTATATATCTAGATTTATTGGTATTTATATGGAACATGTTGCGTTTTTGTCAAATAAATTAAGACTTTTAGATAAGATTGTTAATGGCTCCAAAACAATTGAGTCAAGGTGGTATGTTACCAAGAAAGCGCCTTTTGGTGTTATTGCTGTTAATGATGTGATTTATTTTAAAGAAACTGGAGAGAAGGTTAGTGTTAAAGCTCTTGTTTCTGATTTAAAATTCTTTTATGATTTGGATTATGAAAAGATAAAAAATATTATTTTTGAATATGGTTCAAGAATTGGTGTTGGTTTGGACTATGCCGATAGAATTATAGACAAGAAGATGTGTGCTTTGATATTCTTAAAAGATGTTGAAAAAATTGAGCCTTTTGAAATTGATAAGAAAGGTTTTGGGAATATGTGCGCTTGGATTTCTGTTGACGATATTGATAATATTAAGAAGTAACAACCTTTTTAAATAAACATATCTTACTTTTTCATAAGGACTCATCGTCTAACCCGGATAGGATGGAAGCTTGCGGATATCGAAAACTGTGGTTTTCGTATGTTCACTATTAGCAAACAGCTTTCGAACGGGGTTCAAATCCCCGTGAGCCCGTACGGGCTCGTAGCATAATCTGGATAGTGCGACCGGCTTCGGACCGGTTGATGCGGGTTCAAATCCTGCCGAGCTCGTTATATTAAGACAATAACTTTTATAAACTGCTTTGACTAGCTAGAATCATGTTCAAAAAAGAAATGTGGGTAGCTGTTTTTACTTTTATAGGTTTGATAATTGGCGCCGGGATATTTGCTATACCTTATGTTTTTGCCCAAGCGGGTTTCTTAACAGGTTTAATTGATTTAATTATTTTAACGATTGTTTTAATTTATACCTGCTTGTGTTTGGGCGAGGTTATTTTAAGAACAAAATCCAAGCATCAGTTAACAGGACTAGCTGAAAAATATCTTGGTAAAGAGGGAAAATTAATTATGTTTGCTTCTGTTTTAATTAGTTTATACGGAGCATTAATTGCTTATGGTATTGGTTCTGGCGAGGCATTACATGCTTTATTTGGATGGAATTCAACTTATTTTTCATTAATATTCATGATTATTTTAGGGTTTGTCTTGTTTTTTGGATTAAAGATTTTTGAGAATTTTGAAATGATTTTTTCACCTTTGAAAGTTTTATTGATTTTTATTTTAATTATATTAGCAATACCTTTTGTTATTCCTGCCAATCTTATGGTCTTTAATAGCACGATGCTGCAGATTCCTTACGGGGTTTTATTATTTGCTTTAACCGGTTTTTCTGTTATTCCGCATATGGCTTCAGGTTTAAAAGACAAAAAATTATTAAAGAACTCAATTATAATTGGTATTGTTTTATCTGCAATTATTTATTTGCTGTTTGCATTTGCTGTTGTAGGGGTTTTAGGTGCGAAAACAACTGAATTATCTACAATCGCTTTAGGTGAGCTTTTAGGTAAACACATGGTAATTTTAGGAAACTTATTTGCTGTTTTAGCTCTTGGAACTGCGTTTGTTGCTATTGGTTATTCATTAAAGGAAAATTTTGTTTTAGATTATAAAGTAAATAATATTCTTGCTTGGCTAGGGGTTTTAGTTGTTCCCATACTTTTTGTTTTAGTTGGAAAATTTAGTTTTGTAAAAATAATTGATATTTCAGGAGTAATTGGAACTGGCATCTCTTTATTAGCCATACTTGTTATACATACTCGCGCAATTAAACAGGGAGATAGAGAACCTGAATATAAGATAAAGAATTCATTGTTTTTCAAAGGAATAATAATTCTATTGATTATAACTGCAATTGTTTATGAGTTTTTCAGGATTGCTGGGTTTTAACTCCCTTTTCTAAACTTTTTATTTTTTGGGTTATTTTTCTTGCATCTTTGTAACATTGGTGCCGGTTATATTCTTCTCTTATATCTTCGTATATCCAAATTGCCCTGTTGTATTCTTTTTTTGATTCTGCCAGTTCTGCTTGCGTTGTTAGTTCACTTATACTTGGTTCTCTTTTAATTGTGGAATAAATAACATAATCTTTTACTATTTTTGCACACTCAATAACTGATTGCCTTATTTCTACTACTGAAGAAACTATTTTTTCAAGCGGATTCATTATATTTTTGGATTTTAAGGGTTTATAATATTTTATATTGAAGAAAGTATGAATTCCTTCGTGACTGTTTTATACTCTCCAGGTTTTAGATTTAATTCGATTTTTCCTATTTTAATTCTTGTTAATGAAATTACCTTGTTATTTACTGCTTCTAACATTCTGCGCACTTGCCTCTTTTTGCCTTCTGTTATAATAATTTGATATACTTTTTGTTTTATTTTTGTGATTTTACAGGGTTTTGTTTGATATTTATACAATTGATTATTTTCTTCCATTTGAATTTCAATTCCGTTTTCTAAAAGTTTTAATTGTTCATCTGTTATTTCTTTTTCAGCTGTTATTAAGTAAGTTTTTTCAACATGTTTTGTTGGATGCATGAGAATTTCCGTTAATGAACCATCATTTGTCAAGATTAATAGCCCTTCTGATTCTTTGTCTAAACGACCAATTGGAAATACTGTGTTTTTTAATTCTTCCTTAATTTTTAGGAATTTTAGAATATTTTCTTTTGTTGTTTCTATTCCTTTTGGCTTGTTTAATAATAAATATATTTTTTCTTTTTTTTCTTTTAAAATTTTATTGTTTAATGTTATTACATCTTTTTTTGTATCCACAAAATAATTTAATGAATTTACTAATTTGTTATTGACTTTTATTTGTTCATTTTTTATTAAGAATTCTGCGTGTTTTTTTGATTCAATGAAACCCGAGGATACGAGGACTTTATAGATGCGTTTTTTCATAATTTCTTTAAAAACATATACCTTTAAATACTATTCTGGTTTGCATATATCTGAGTGAGCGGGGTTCTAGCAGGGGATTAATTTATGAGTATAGAATATAAAATTTCAAATAATGGTGAAGCACCAGCGAGTAAACCATTTTATACAGATTATTCAGGACATTTTTTATCAGTTATTGTAAGTGAATTTGTGGATATATGCGGAGAAAATTTTCAATGCCCTCCAGAAGCCAAGTACAATTCTGCACAACTTGAGATTTATAATAAAATCTGCTCAGCATTCAAAGATATAACTGATTATGCTGCAAAATTAGAAGATGACAGACCTTTAACAACAGAAGAAATGGGGATATTAAATCTGTTTAGAGAGATTAGAGTAAAGCACAAATTAAAGATTCCTTACAAAAACAAAGGGAATTGCTAACAGCAATCTTTATATATTGAGGTTTTTTCAAATATAACATGGCGGGCAAAATTCACGCAAGAAAGAAAAGATATATGGCAGATAAGAAAGGCAGATGCCGTGCTAAAAGAGCAAAAACTTTCGCATCTGAAGCATCAGCTAAATTATGGGCTGACAAGATGGGTATTAAAAGTTACGAGCTTAAGAATAAGAAGAATCCTGAATGCAAACAGAAGAAATTCTTGATTATCCAGAAGTAATTCTCAAACGCAATCTATTTAAATGATTTTTAATTCTTTTTTAATATACTAGTCGATTTAAATATTTGAATCGCATAGTTTGAGTCGACTGTATATATAAAAGACATTAACATTCTATTAAAATATTAATGTCTTTTAATATAGATGGGCCGATGATCTAGTGGCTATGATTCCTCCCTTACACGGAGGCTGTCCCAGGTTCGAGATGAGCGTTGGCGAGCAATACCGCAACCTTGTGAGGATATGCGCAGGCAGCGAAGCTCGAAGCTCCCGAAATTCCTGGTCGGCCCATAATGGATTACATCCGCAAAAAGTTGTAATGCAACTTTGACGTACCAAAGAGCAAAGCTCTTTAAGTGCCTTATCAACCCTTGTGAGGGATATGCGCTCCTTATAGTCGCTTAATCCCAGGGATTAATTTTAGAAAGAAAAATGGTGAATATAACTCAAATATACAAAGGCTTTAAGCCCCAGAAATTAATTGGAATGCTTGTTTGCATTATTTTGGCTTATGTTATGTTTCGCACATTTACATTTCAAAACTTTGCTACCAATCTTGGCGATTCAAATTACTTAGGAATTTTTATTGCTGGAATGTTATTTGCCTTTGGATTTACTGCGCCATTTGCAGTTGCTTTTTTTGTTTCAATTGCTCCTTCTGTTAATTTCGTTGATGCTGTGTTTATTGGAGGTTTTGGGGCATTAGTTGCTAATTTTGTTATATTTGAAGTTATTAGGTTTAGTTTAATGGATGAATCGCAAAGAAGAAAAGGTTATCATTTATTTAGGACATTTGATAAGGTCTATAAAAGAAGTATTCCATTTAGATTAAGAACTTATATTACTGTTGTTTTAGCAGGAATAATAATTACCTCTCCATTGCCTGATGAAATTGGAAGCAGTATGATAACAGGTTTTACTGAGATAAAAAGAAGCACATTTGCTATTATTTCTTTCTTGTTGAATTCACTTACAATTGCTATTGTTCTATTTTTAGGTAGTTTGTGAGAATATGATTAATTATCGCCTAAAAACAAAAGAAGCATATCTCCATTTTTTAATAAATGATACAAGATGCAATAAAAAAGAGTTTTTATCATTTGTCTTAAAAAATATGAGTAATCATAAAGAAATAGGATATATGGGCCATAAAACCAAAAAAGAAGCTATTTCCGTAATATCTAATTCTATTTTTGGAAAATCTAACAATCATTTATCTAAATTTGAGGTGGATTTAAATAAAATTAGTAAAATTATATCTAAAACATTAAAATTATGCAACAAAGTCGTTAATTCCAATAAAATCTATATATTTATTTTTCCAACAAATAATCCCTTTATAATAAAAAATATGAGAGGCGTTTCAGGTTATTGTCCCTGGAAAAAAACTATTCTTCTCTTTTTAAATAATAACTGTGATTGGGAACTTGCTTTAAAAGAAACAATTTGTCATGAATATGCTCACACCTTTTCTCATAAAAACCATAATTGGATAACTTTAGAAGATTCAATAGTTTTTGAGGGCATTGCTGAGCATTTTAGAGAAAATGTAATTGGGGGGAAACATGCTCTATGGACCCTTGCTCTAAAGAAGAGTGAAGTTAAAACTTTATTCCAAGATATTAAAGATTCATTGAATGATGAAAGTTATGGGTCTTATGTCAAGGCACTTGACTAAAACTACATTCTTTAGAATGTAGTCGTGCCTT
>CAYHUT010000047.1:4350-7137 GCA_964359835.1 Candidatus Woesearchaeota archaeon | reverse complement strand
AATTCGCTGGAAAAGCAAGAGCTTTTCGGCGCACCAAAAATCGCAAAGCGATTTTTTAGTGTTTGGGATGCCAAAAACCAGGAGGTTTTTCAGCATGAAAAAAGGAAAAAAAGTTATTAAGAAAACAAAAAAGACAATTAAAAAATCATTAAAGCAACTAATCAATAAAAAGATGTTAATAGGCGAAGTAGCGGAAAAATATCCTGCTGTTGCAAATGTATTATTCGAGTACGGAATGCACTGCATAGGTTGTCACATAAATGCTTATGAATCAATTGAGCAAGGTTGTGCAACACATGGGTTAACTGCAAAACAAATCAATGAAATGATTGTAAAGATGAATAAAATTGCCAGTAAGAAAAAATAATTAAGCATAATGTGCAAGTATCTGGTCTATATCCTCAGTTGGTTTTTTACTACCTCCTTTTTTTTCTTTAGGATGGTCTAAAGGCGGAACATCAGATACTCTTATGGGTCTAGAATTATCCACATTAAGTGCTTTATAACATTCCTTTAATGCAATTGCCCTCCTTTTATCAGAATTATTTGTAAGAAGTTCTAAAATTTTTTCAAGGTAAAAACATTTTTCTGTGCGATAGTCTTTTCCAACAGCATCTCCTATAATTGACATTACTTCTATATCTGAACCAGCATATATATCAACAACAGCAGGTATTCTTTCAATATACCCTTCTTTAAAAACAACAGGAATAAAAGGAAATATTCTAGTTTCAATATATTCTTTTCTAGAATCATCCGCTAATTGGTATTTTCTGTCAAGGGGCATTTTTTCTCTTAATAATTTACAAGTATTTGAACTTCTTTGCCAAATAATTTCTTAAGTGATTCAAATGTTTTCTCTTTGATAAATACTTTGGCAGGCATTTTCACAGATGCCATTGCTTTTTCAAGCTCTTCAAATGAAGATTTTTGGACATCTACAAGAGAACCATCATCTCTTATAGAGGTTTTCTGAATCTCTTTTTCTTCTGCATCAACATCAGTTATTATGAATGCATGTTTGTCTAATAAAATTGCCTCGCCGAATTTTTCAGCGTGTTTAAATCTAATCTTGGCTCTTTCCATCTCATGGCCGCGTTTTCTTTGCACAAAATCAATTAGCATTCTTAACAAAATACGTGATTCTCTTCTAACCTTTTCAAGCTCAGAACCAACTATCTTTTTCTTAGATTCCTTTGTTGCAAGAACAACTTTTAATGTTTCAATTGATTTAGCTGGGAAGATTTTTGTATCAATAAAGTTTTTCTTAAACAAAGTTACAGCTTTAGCCTTGCTGAATTTTACTTTATTTATATTGCAGCAGTCCTCAAGAACTTCAAGAACAGCATTGTACATTTCATCAATACTTTCCTTGTCTCTTCTTGCATGTATTTGATTAAATAATTTCTTAATTCTAGTAAGATAATCCTTTGCATCTTTAAGAATAGAATCAATTTCTTTTCCTGAAACTTCTTTAATATGGCCATGTTCAATATCTTTATAATATTTTCTTATTTTTTCTAGCATATCAACATATTTTTTCTCAAGTAATTTTTCCTTTTTAACAAAAATCTCTTCCATTAAATGAACAGTCTCTTTTGGTGTAGGGGGGGCAATTCCATAAAGCATCAAAGCAGCTTGGGCAGGATTCAATAAAGCATAATATAAATCCTCTCCTAAAACACTTAACATCTTGCCTTTGGTTCTAAGAACTAATTTTTCACCAACATCCATCTGCATTTCAATTGCCTCTGGCGATGGTCTAATTCTTCCTGATTTTAACAATAATTTCCAAGGCATGAATATTCCTCTATCAAAGAATGGAACCCCGTCTCTCAAGAAAGTGTAAATAACTGGCTGAGCATCTTTTATTGATTCCCAGAAATCAGTTAATATAAAAGCTTGAATATGTAATGTTTTTTTAGTTCCAATCATCTGGGCAGCTTCATGACTCATTCCGTAAATAATAGACATTAGTTTATCTTTCAATTCTGCTCTTGTCATTCTTTTGACATCAGTATCATCAATTATAATATAAACATCAATATCATTTGCCTGTTCCCCTCTGAAAAGTGAACCACCACCGCAATAAGCAACAATGTATTTTTCAAATTTCTTAAGAACCATTGATTTGTGCACTTCAATTAATTTTAATGCAACAAGAATATCCTTTGGATCGTATAAAGGAGCGCCAACAGCAAGCATCTCCATAATATCATATTTTCCATCTAAACAATTCTCGCGGATTTCAATAATATCCATAACTAATGGAGAAATATTTTCATCAATTTCCTTTGCTTTTGCATGAGATGCTTTGATAATTGTATCTCTAATTTTTACATTATCTTTTTTATTTACTAAATCTATTAATATTAAAACATTAATTGCATTCTTTAATTTCTTTATTTGCTCTTCATTTAATTTTTCATCAGGATCAATTTTAGACGGAGGCAATAATGCAACACCAATAATATCATCTTTAAAATCTTTAGTCATTGCCTTGGCGTATTTATCTAATTTACCCTTCATAGCTTCAAGCTTTTCACGGGCTTCTTTTGGTATTTCAGGCATTTGAGAATATTGTGGATTTGGTGTTTCCATGGTAAAATTCTAGAAATCCTTAGTATTTATAAGCTTTTAGAATAGATATTTTGGAGACTATACTAACAGCAAGCTTTAAAAACAAACACGTTTTGCCTTTTTAAATAGGGTTATACTAAAATGGATATAAAAGTTCTAGACAAGAAAGACAATAAGTTAGTATTTATACTAAAAGACACAACTCCA
>CAYHUT010000047.1:0-4340 GCA_964359835.1 Candidatus Woesearchaeota archaeon | reverse complement strand
AGCATTTGCAAATACACTTAGAAGATTAATGGTTTCTGAAGTACCAACCCTTGCTGTTCGCAAAGTGACTTTTGTCAAAAATTCATCCGCTCTATTCGATGAAATGTTAGCTCACAGATTAGGTTTATTGCCATTAACAACTGATTTAGACAGTTACACTTTACCATCAAAATGCTCATGCAAGGGCGCTGGATGTGCAAAATGCCAATTAAGTTTGACATTAAAAGCAGAAGGTCCAATAACAGTTTATTCATCTGATTTAAAATCACAGGATCCAAAAGTTAAACCTGTATTTCCAAAGATGCTTATTGTTACTTTATTAAAAGGCCAGGAACTAGAATTTGAGGCTGTTGTAACTCTTGGAACAGGCAAGGAACATGCAAAATTCTCACCAGCCTTAGTTTACTACAAAGCTTATCCAAAAATAACAATTGACAAATGCAAGAACGCAGAAGAAGTTGTAAAATCCTGCCCTGCAAAAGTCTTTGAGATGGATGGAAAATCTTTAAAAGTTAAAAACCTAGAAGCATGCCATTTATGCCTTGCTTGCGTAGATGCTTGCGATCCTGCTAATGGAATTGCTGTAGATGGTTCTGAAAAGGATTTCATGTTCACAATTGAATCATGGGGCAAATTAACTCCTGAGGATATTTTAAAAGCAGCTCTAGATACTTTCGATGAAAAACTAGATGAATTCGAGAAGTTGCTTGATAAAGCGAAATAAATAATTTAATAAATCCTTGATTTTTCTTTATATTTACTTTTATACGCAGAGGTACCAAAGTGGTCAAATGGGGTAGGCTAAGAACCTACTGGCTTAGTGCCTTCGCAGGTTCGAGTCCTGTCCTCTGCAATTTGCTCGAACTTAGACGAGACCCGCGCAGTGAAGCGAGCAGGGTCACAGTCAAGTGAGAGACAAATGCTGCAATTCAGCGAGAGATAAAAGCTAATAGGTGAGTAGAGGGCAAAAGAGCAACCTTTAAAAACCATCTATAATCCCAAAACTTACTAAAATGAAAATAGATAAACTATTTTCAATATTAAAACAAGGTTTTAACAAATGAGAACAGGACCAACTAATTTAGGAACACAACAGCTTATAATTGATTTGAAGAAGCTTTCAAATAAAGAAAAAGCTCCAATCTGGAAGAAAATTTCAGAGGAAATGACTAAAGCTACAAGGTCAAGAAGAGAATTAAACTTATCAAAAATCGAAAGAGTTCTTGGAAAAGATGAAATTGGTTTGATTCCAGGAAAAGTTTTATCAGCTGGAACATTCACAAAGAAAAACACAATAGCCGCTTTTAATTTTTCTGCTAAAGCCAAAGAAACAATAAATAAAACTGGCAAGGCAATTTCAATTCAGCAATTAATGAAAGAAAATCCAAAGGGAAAGAAAGTGAGGATAATATGTTAGTAATAGACGGAACAAATTTAATCTTAGGAAGACTAGCTTGCTTTGTAGCAAAAAAAGTATTGCTTGGTGAAAAAGTTACAGTTGTAAATTGCGAGAATGTTTACATTTCTGGAAATAAAGTTTCTGTAATGACTCATTTCAAAGAGAGACAAGAACGCGGTCATCCTTTAGCAGGCCCATTTCCTCCAAAGATGGCAGATAGAATTGTTAGAAGAACAATAAGAGGAATGTTGCCTTACAAACAAATGAGGGGAAAAGAAGCTTTTAAGAATATTCAATGTTATTTAGGTGTTCCAATTGCTTTGAAAAATGAGAAGACAGAAACACTTAAAACCGCAAATATTTCAAAACTTTCAACAATGAATTATATTTCAATAGGTGAGATATCAAGATTTCTTGGGAGGAAATCTTGAGTATGTCGAAATCCTGTAGGATTTTCAGCATATCCAAACATCTGGGTAGAAAATGAAAACCCTGAAAAATGCAGAGCATTTTTGGGGTACCAAAAATTCAAGGAGGAATTTTTAAGTATGGCAGAGCAAAAACAAAAACCAGCAAAACAAAAAATGATTCAAACATCTGGTAAAAGAAAATTCTCAATTGCTCGAGCAGTTTTAAGGCCTGGCAAAGGCAAAATAACAATCAACGGTAAATTAATAAATTCTTACACTCCTGAATTAGCCAAACAGAGTATCATGGAGCCATTAATATTAGCAGAGGGCGTGGCTTCACAAGTAGATATTGATGTTGTTGTTGCTAGTGGCGGAATACAAGGACAGGCCGAAGCAGTTAGATTGGCAATTGCTAAAGCTCTAGTTGAATTCGATAAAAAATTAAAGCGTGTTTTCCTTGATTATGACAGGCACTTATTAGTTGCTGATATCAGAAGAAAAGAATCAAGAAAACCAAATGATTCCAAGGCAAGATCTGCAAGACAGACTTCTTACCGTTGAAACCTTTTTTTCCGCTTAAAGATTTGAAAGATCTTTGGCGTACCAAAAATTCTTTTAGAATTTTTTAGTATTTTAGAAAAGAAAAAAGTTATTCTTACCAAAAAAGAAAACTTAGCTTCGCTAATATTTTATTTTTTTAGAATTATTTTTTTTGATATTTTCTTATTATTGAACCAACTTTTCCCACATTACCTTTTTGTTCAGTATCAGAATATACAATTACTTGCTGGATAATATATGTTTGATCTGAATTTTTATCCATACCAGGAATATCCATTGTTAATTTATCTTCTATTGTTTTTCCCTTGGTAAATGGACCTTTTATAGTATGGGGTACATTTCTAATTGAACACCATGAGCGCCATCCACCAACTTGTTCAATTACACAATTTATGTATCTTACATTTAGTGCTTCTGTATAAGTTTTTTCTCCCAGATTACTAATTTGAAGAGAAACATCTAATGAATCCTCGCTTGTTAATTTTCCAGTTGATTTGATTTCAAGACCTTTATAATTTAATTTTTTGCAAACATCACGATAATCAGCAACTGAGCCCTTTGCATCAACTTCAGTTATATCCTCTACTGCAGAACCTGCACAGCTCTGTTTAACAGGTGTTGAAGGTTTCATGCTCCACGGCATTTCTTCTGAACAACCCGCTCCAAAGTATGTAAGAACTGCTAAACTCGCTGCTGCAATCGCGTTTTTATTTTTCATTACCATTTTTGTTTATATTATTAGTTTAAAAAAATTTATATTCTTTATCAGTCACATTTTTCATATTCTATCATATTTTGTGGTTCGATATTTGAAGTATCTGATTTGTTTTTACCCCAAGCTGCTAATTCTCCATCTTTATAAATTATCCATCCCTGTCCTTTAAAACTGCCGAAGCATTTATTATCAAAATAAATAGAACCGATTTCCCCTTCAGTTAATCTATAATTTTCATCTGAATCAGGATAGACTATGCAATTGCTATTGCAATTTTCAGTTGCTGCTTCTTCAAGTTCATCTAAATTTGAACCTCTAGCAGCAATAATTTTAGTTTCTTGATAATCTTGTTTTTCTTCGCCTTTATATTGCATTAATTTTACAATATATCCCAGAGCATCTTTCTGTTCTTTTGTTATATTGTAAGATCTTTTTGGATTTTGTAATTTAGATTCTAATGTTTGGGATTGTGAAATTTCTTGAACATCATGTTTTATTAATGGTTGTTTGATACATGAGAAATACGAAGCAGTTGCTAATGCTAAGCCTACAATTCCCAATCCTACTTTTTGATATAATTTCATTTTATTCCGTTTTTAAATTACAATCAGCTATTTTTGAAAGTTCTTCTAAAGATTTCATACCAGGATAATGTGAATTGTTAATTACCCATGTAGGATAGCCATCTACCCCTGCTTTTTCGCATTTAGTATCATCTTCTCCGCATTCAACATATTTTATATTTTTTATTTGATCTCCAAATAAACTTTTTTGATCCTGACAATGACTGCACCAACTTGCACCATATAAAACTGCACCGTTACTTGCTAAACATTCAGTAATACTTTCAATAGTAAGGGGTTTTGATTTTTTTATTGGAAGTATCTCTGTAAGACAACCGGTTTGAGCACAAACAACATCGGCTTCTTTTAAGTATTCTCTAGATTGTTTTAAATTAGATTCTGTTGCACAAGCCATAATAGCCACAGTGCTTACAGTTAAGATGCCATATTGAATTATTTGTTTTAGTTTCATCGTAATTTTATCCTCATTTTTGATATATTTAGTAATATATAGATATTTATAAATCTTTCGTTTTTGTTACTACTATAAAGATACTATAAATAGAAAGGTTTAAATAGTCAGGGATATTATCAAAACTATGACTTTCAAATCAATAAAAAAGGGATTAGTAGCAGGGCTTTTAACAGGAATTATTAGCTTAACTGCGTGTGGTGAGAATTATAATACTTTT